>DAOWCC010000018.1 GCA_030639665.1 Elusimicrobiota bacterium
AATCTTTCTTTTTGATTTTTTTCACTCGCGATAATGGAAACCGTAATATCGCAATACTTATCGAATCCTGTCTCAAAAAGAAGCGGCGCGTCAACAACCGCTGTTTTTTCTCCGCAATTTTCTATCAAAAATATTGTATTTTCAATTATTAGAGGATGTAGTAGGCCTTCTAACCATTTCCTTTTGGTTTTGTCAGTGAAGATTACTTCCGATAAAAAGCTCTTATCCAGTATTCCTTCTTTATTAAGGATGCCCTTACCGAATCTACTAATAATTTTACTATAACATTTTTCCAAAGTCAATAATTTCCCCGCCAAACTATCGGTGGAAACGGTAAATATTCCTTTGGAGGCGAAGTATTCCAAAGCCGTTGATTTGCCGCAGCCTATTTGTCCGGTAAGCCCGACAATTAATTTTTTCTTTCTTATTTTTTTAAAGCGTTTTTCAATTAAAGCTTTGTTCATAATTTAATTTCTGTCTCGGTGTTTTATTGTTTCCTGTGACCCGTAACCTGCCTGCGGAAAAAGACGCATAGAGTCTTTTTCTCAGCTATGGCCCGAAAACTTATCAAGAATTTCTTTTTCTTTCGCGCTTAAAGATTCCAAACCTTTTTTTGAAATTTTATCCAATATTCTGTCTATCTCGGCTGAATCATCCACCTTATCATCCTTATTAAACAGAGAGAAATGAGACAGATTGAATTGAAAATTTTTCCTGCCCAATTTAAAGTAAAGATAGCCTATAAACATGCCGCCAAGATGAGCGACATTGGCTATATTGGAATTTGTCGTGGAAAAACTCATAGCCAATTCCATAACAACCAAAATAGCCACCATCTGCCAAGCCTTAATCGGTAATACAAAATATAAATAGACGATTTGTTTGGGATAAAGAATGGCAAAAGCCACCATTAAGCCGTATATGGCTCCCGAGGCTCCTATAATGGGCCGCGGAGAACCGAATGAAAAAACAATGCTGATTATCCCCGCGCCTATGCCGCACACAAAGAAATAAAACAAAAACTCCCTTGTTCCAAGGGCCGATTCAATAATTCTCCCAAAAATCCACAACATTAAAATATTAAAGAAAAAATGCCAAAAGCCGCCATGTAGAAAAAGATAAGTTACCGTTTGCCAAATCCAGAAACTGTCTATAACTCTAAGCGGAATAAGGCCGAAATAATATACAAGATAATTCTTTAGAAACAATTCAAGAACAAACACTCCCGCGCATATATAAATAAGCGCTTTGGTTGCCTTGGGCAAAGAGCCAAAAAGCATGGGAGCGATATTTCGCATTAAATTTTTTCCATATCAGCCCAGTTTTTTCCCGCTTTTAACTCAACTTTCATGGGAACTTTTAATTTAAAAGCGTTTTCCATTTCATCTTTAATGATTTTTGAAACTTCTTTTTTAATATCGTCTTTCACTTCAAAAATAAGCTCATCATGCACTTGCATAAGCATTCTCGCGTCCAATTTTAAATCTTCAATTTTAAAGAAAACATTTATCATCGCTTTTTTTATAATATCGGCCGAACCGCCCTGAACGGGAGTATTCATGGCTATTCTTTGAGCAAAATTTCTAAGACTGATATTATTTGAATCAATATCGGGGATATCCCTTCTGCGGCCGGTCAAAGTCGCGACATAGCCATTTGCTTTGGCAAAAATAATAGTGGAATCTATCCAGGTTTTAACTCCCTTATAAAGCTCAAAATAATGATCAATATATTTCTGAGCTTCTTCTCCCTTAATATTAAGCTGGCGCGCCAGGCCAAAAGCCGTTTGGCCGTAAACAATGCCAAAATTTATGGCCTTGGCAAGACGGCGCATCTCAAGAGTAACTTTATTTTCTTCAACCTTAAAAACCTCAGCCGCCGTCCTTTTATGAATATCCTCATTCTTTAAAAAAGCCGTTATTAAATTTTCATCTTCGCTTAAATGAGCCAGAACGCGCAAATCAATCTGAGAATAGTCCGCGGCAATAAGGCAATAACCCTCTTTGGCTTTAAAGGCTTTTCTTATCTTTAAGCCATAGTCGCTTCTAATCGGTATATTCTGTAAATTCGGTTTTGAACTTGAAAATCTTCCTGTAGCGGTTCCATCCTGCTCATAGTTTGTATGAACATGGCCGTCTCCGGCTATCAGTTTCAGAAGATTATCGACAAAAGAAGATTTAAGCTTGGTTAATTCTCTGTATTGTAAAATTTCATCTATTATGGGATGTCTATCTTTAATGGATAAGAGCGCCTCTTCAGAAGTTGAATAGCCGGTTTTTGTTTTGAAAATTTTCTTGTTTTTTTCATCCAAATCGATATTAAGCTTTTCATAAATCAATTCGGAAAGCTGTTTTGGAGAATTCAGATTAATCTCTTCTTTGGCCAAAGCAAATATTTCAGTTTGAAGCTTTTCAATTTTTTCTTCAAGCTCTTGAGAGAACTTTTCAAGAAAAACTTTATCCATCTTAATGCCGGCCTTTTCCATTAAATATATTATGCCTATGAGCGGCAGCTCCAAATCCTTATATAAAGAATCCAAACCCTTTTCTTTAATTTCAATATTCAATTTTTCATCCAATTCGGCAAGCGGTTTTAAAAGAATCCCCAAACGCTTGGCGGCATCTTCGTTTTTATAGACAGAATTCAAAATATCCGCTATCTCGGATTTTTTATCCGAAGGATTAAGCAAATGATAGGCGATAAGCGTATCTGAAAAGTTGCGGGGCTTATCGCTCGGATAAGAAAACCCCAGCAGATGCATTACTTTTTTAAGATTATAACAGGCCTTAAATACTTTCCCGTCCGCCAAAACACTTGCCAGAGCTTTTTTTTCAGCAGCGGATAATTCACAAGCGGCTTTAATAAAAGCCTTTCCCTGTCCTCCAACGCAAATATACCCTTCCTCGGCAAAAACAGATAAACTATTGGGAGAATCCAAAACTTTATTTAACTCGACAAATTCCGGCATATCAACAGCACCCTGAGGGGTTTCATTAAGGCCGTCAAATAAACCCGGCTCGGCGTTTAAGGCGGCAACCTGCAATCTTAAATCTTTAAATTCCAAACGCTCGGCCATATTCTCAAGTATTTCTTTTTCCGGAGATTTAACAAGATAATCCTCTATTTTTATTTCAATGGGAGTTTTATCATCCAAAATTATGAGTTTTTTTGAAAGAAGAATATTATCAAGGGAAGCGAAAACCTTATCGAGCAATTTATCCATAGCGGTTTTACTTTTCTCAGTTACATCTTTTTTCGCCGCCGCTCTTATTATTTCATCAAGACTGCCATAGCGCTCAAAAAGTTTTAAAGCCCCCTTGGGCCCTATGCCCTTGGCGCCGGGGATATTATCGGAAGAATCTCCGATAAGAGACAGATAGTCTAAAACTCTGTTCGGCCTTACGCCAAACTTTTCAAAAACGCCTTCACTGCCCGTATAAGAAGGTTTTTGTCCGTCCCAAAGTTTTATATTACCGCCAACAAGCTGAGTTATATCTTTATCGCCCGAAACAATGATAACCTCAATATCCTTCTCGGAAAATTCTCGCGCCACGGTTGAAATTATATCATCGGCTTCAAAACCCTGAAGATAAACGGGCTTAAGGCCCAAGGCTTTGGTTAAATCTCTGGCAATATTTAATTGATTTTTAAGCGCGGGGTCGGTTTCCTTTCTATTGGCCTTATATTCCGGAAACATTTCATTTCTGAAAGTTTTGCCGGGAGAATCAAAACAAACAGCCACATAATCGGGTTTTTTTTTCTTCACTAAAGAGGCCATCATCTTATAAAAACCGAATAAAGCGCCAACCTCTTCCCCTTTGGAATTGGAAAGATTTCTAATAGCGTGATAACTCTTATGGAGATAAGCGTGAGCGTCAATAATGAAAACTGTTTTAGACATTTATTTAATTTTATTATCCAAAGTATGGAAAAACTATCGGTGGGCAGAAAAGAATGAAAGCAATCAGCGGCCGGCTAATGGTTCCGACCGCTGTTAGAAACTCGTATTACAGCAATTCGTCTAAGATTTTCTTTATCTCTTCTTTAGATTGCATTCCGACGAGTTCATTAACTTGCTTGCCGTCTTTAAAAAATAAAACGCTCGGTATGGCTGAAATTTTATATTGAGCGGCCGAATCGGGATTATCATCGGTATTCAATTTACATACTTTAACCTTGCCTTCATATTCAGCGGCCAATTCTTCAATTACAGGCCCCAGCATTTTGCACGGCCCGCACCAAGGCGCCCAAAAATCCACCAAAACGGGAACTTGGCTTTTAAGAACATCCTCTTCAAATTTGGCATCTGTTAATTCTATTTCATTAGACATTTTAATTCTCCTTAATATGGCGCAGATTTAAGATTAAAACTAAATTAAGTAAAAACCTTTAACCCCACACTACCTATGTTCGAGTTTATAAGACTTACTCTTTCTTGTCAAGCAAATATTTTATCTCCGTCCACAAAACATCTATATCCACGGGTTTGGAAAAAAACGATGAGGCTCCGTTCAACATGGCATCGGCTCTGTCCGACGGCTCGGTATACTTGGCGGAAATAAATATTACCGGCACATCCTTAAGTTTATTAGACTCTTTAATGATTTTAAGAAGTTCTATTCCATGCATATCGGGCAGCTGAACATCCAATACTATTATTGAAGGAACATTTTTTGAAAGCGCCTCCAGCCCCTCTTTCGCGGACTGGGCAACTTCAACTTTAGCGTTCACATCTTTCATTTTAAAACTGTCATTAAGCGTGTCTATAAAGTTTTTGTCATCATCCACTATCAAAATATCAATCATCATTCTCCCTGAAGTTTTATTAAAAAAACTTCTGTTCGGCGATTGGTAAATCGCCCGCTACATTCTTATAAACCGAAGCGCAACCTGTCAATCAAAGGTTGCGGCATTTTCTTTTCTTTCATTAATTGCTGAGTTTTTTCCCTGTCATAGGCAATTCTTAATATTTGAAACGATTTATTATCCGAATCGTAAATAGCACAAGAAGATAAAGGATTGCCGTCGCGCGGCTGGCCGACCGAGCCCGGATTAAATATATATCTGGCGGTTTTATCCATTATAATTTTCTGTCCGACAGTTATGCCGTCTTTAAAAACTCCGCCTTCTCTGTATTGAAAATACATAGGCAAATGACTATGTCCGATAAAACACACGGCGCTTTTCCAAAACTCCAAATTATTTAAAAATTGTTCTTCATTTATGAGATATTCCGTAAGATGTTTTTTCGGAGAGCCGTGAACAAGACTAAACTCTTCATTTTCCACAAAGTCAGGCAAACTTGCCAAATAACCCAGCATAGCTCCGCTTAATTCCTCATTCACTATTCTTATAGCAAGTAGAGCCGATGGATTAAACCATTTGGCATCCATCTTCCCGCAAACAACGGCATCATGATTACCAGGAACGATAGTCAGATTTTTGAGAGCCATAATCGCTTTTAAACATTCACCGGGCTGAGGACCATAGCCGACAATATCGCCGCAGCATATGAAATTTTCAATATTGTTTTTTTTAAAAGTTTCCAGCACTTTTTCAAGCGCTTGAAAATTGGAATGAACATCGGAAAAAACTCCGTAAAGCATAAGTCCCCTAAAAATATACTTAGATATATAGCAAAGCTTTACGCTTTGCGGCTATATAAACCTTAATTAACTCCTACGGGAGCCGGTTCGGTGGAAGAATCAATAAAAGCCGAAGATTTTTTTAAATCGACCGAAATAAACTTTGAAATACCCGGCTCTTCCATGGTAACGCCATAAAGCTTATCGGCGGCTTCCATGGTTTTTTTATTGTGAGTAATAACAATAAATTGAGTGGTCTTGGAAAATTCTTTTATAAGACGCACGAATCTTTCCACATTGGCGTCGTCAAGCGCCGCGTCAGCCTCGTCCATAACGCAAAACGGAGCCGGATTAACGCAGAAAAAACTAAAAAGCAGCGCTAAGGCCGTAAGCGCTTTCTCTCCGCCGGAAAGCTGTGATATGCTTATGGGTTTTTTTCCGGGAGGATTGGCCATGATTTCCACGCCCGTTTCAAGAATATTGTCCGGCATAGTCAGCATTAAATTTGCCTCGCCGCCGCTAAAAAGCATGCCGTAAATCTGGCTAAAATGAACCTTCACTTTATCAAATGTATTTTTAAAATTTTCGCGGGTTGTTTCATTGATTCTTGAGATGGCGGATTTTAAATCATTTTTGGCCGTATTAAGATCTTCCACCTGAGAATTCATAAAATTATACCTGGTTATCAAGGCCTCATGTTCTTGCGGCGCCGTCATATTTACCGGCCCCATATTTTCAAGCCTTTTTTTAAGAAATTGAGCCCTCTCGGCGTCGATTTCAATATCTCCGTATTTTTCAGCCGCCTCTTCTTCGGTGATATTCCAATCATCAATAAGCCTGCGGCCCAAATCGTCCATTCTGGTTCTATCGCTATTTACGGATAATTCAATCTCATGATTCTTTTTTTCAAGGTCCGAGAAAACTTCCTTGGCGTTTCTGACTTGGCTATTTATACCGTCGTATTTATTTCTTAAATCGGTAATGTCGATTGAAACCTGGCTTTCCAAGACTTCTTTTTTGGCGAACTCGCTCATAACTTCAATAAGATTTTTCTTGGAAGTTTCTATTTCATTTTTTAAGTTTTCTACATCGCGCGATAATTCTTCTTTCTTTAGAGCGAAAGCCTCTTTTTCAGTTATAAGATGTTTCCTAAAATCATCGGTTCGCTCTATTTCTTCATTAAGATTTTTGACATTATCCTCATGATTGGCGACAGTGCTGCGTTTTGAACCTATCTCTTCTTTTAATCTTGAAAAATTCTCTTGTAGGGTTTCCTTTTTCCGCGTTTGCTCCGAAAGCTCGTTTTTAAGAGTTTCTTGAGACTTAAGCAATTGCTCCGCTTGAGTTTTAAAAGTCAGAAGATCTTCTTCCTGCGTTTTTATCTTTTCTTGAAACCCGTTAATTTCAGTTTCCATGAAAGTTATTTCCTGGCAATTTACGGAATAGTCCTTTTCCGCTCGCCCCGCTTCGCTTTTCATTTTTTCAAGTTCAATTTGTTTTGAATTAACATCTTTTTTCGCGATATCAATTGCCGCGCTGAGTTCAATAATATTTTTTTCAAGCTCTTCTCTTTCGCCCGTAAACGCAAGTTCCGCTTCGCCGAGAGATTTTATTTTTTCTTTGAGCGAACCCTCTTCTTCCCAATAGGGTTCATTCGAATCTATTTCGGCCGTGCCCCCTGAAATCCAAAAAGAACTTAAAACCGAACCGTCCAAAGCGTAAATATTTTTCAAAAGATGCGAAACCATCGGCTGATACTCATCCGGGCAACTTATCTTATCCATTATTTTTACGGCGTTTGGAACATCCCAATCGGAAGTTTCCGGAATAGAAAGCCTGTCAAGCACAATAAATCTGCATCTTCCTTTGCCTATGTGTTTAAGATATTTTATGGCTTCTTGAGCGTTTTCCAAAGTATCGCAAACCACGGAATCCATAAATCTTCCAAAAGCCTCATCCACCATAACGGCGTCTTCTTTTCTCACGGAGATAAGATGCCTTAAAGTGCCTTTTATTCCCTGTAAGTCGGCGTTTAACACATGGTTTATTCCAACCCAATAGCTGTCTTTTTCGCCTTGTTTTAAAACGGTTTCCAGCCGGCTTTCGCTTATGGCTTTATCCGTTTTCGCTTGAACCAAATTCTCTTCGATTTGTTTTATTTTTTCTTGAAAATTTTTCTCTTCGGTTTCCATGTTAAGCAAAGCGGCCTGTTTTTCATTGTAGGTATCGGTTGAAGTTGAAAGTTTTTCTTTAAATTCCAGAGCGTTTCTTTCCGATTCACTCTTTTTAAATTTGAGTTTTTCCAATTCCTTTTCAGCTGAAAAAATATCATCTTTTAAATGGGCTATATTGGATTCAGTCATTGCCATTTCAGTGGAATTCTTATTGCTGTCTTGATACAGATTGCCGAGAGAAATTTCTCTTTTTGAAATTTCATCCGATATACCGCTTATTTCAACGCCCAAATCTTTTTCTCTGTTTACAATAATTTCAAACTCGCTTTTAAGAGCGGTAAAACTTTCTTTGGCTTGATTAAGCCTTTCATTCAATGATTCCAATTGCGGATTTATGCCTTCAAGATTATTCTTATTTTTATCTTCAGAATCGGCCAAATCTTTTAACTGCTTATTGATTCGCTCTATCATGTTTTCACTGCCGATAACTTTCCCTTCAATGGCGACTTTATTGCTTTTAACGGCGGCTATTTCTTCTCTTAAAGCTCTTTCATCTTCGGATTTTTCAGTAAGCGTAATATTTAATGCCGATGATTCTCCTTCAAGAGCGGTAATATTCGCGGATATTTCGCCGATTTCTTGATTAATGGGTTTTAACTTTTCATTTGCCGAAGCAATATTTTCCCTATATTTTTTGATATCGCTTGAAAACATCGCTATTTCAGCCGACTTAAGCTCTTCCTTGTACTTTTGCTGAAGCTTCGCTCTTTTGGCGTCATTGCTAAGTTTTTTCAATTGATCGTTTATAAGCGTCATGGAATCGGCTAAACGGCCCAAATCAAGATCCACTTTATCAAGCTTTCTTATGGCCTCTTCCCGCTTGGCTTTATATTTGGAAACGCCGGACGCCTCTTCAAACATCTCGCGCCTTTGTTCGGGAGTTGCCGAAAGAACGGTTTCAACTTCACCTTGGTCTATTATGGCGTAACCTTCGCTTCCGATACCGGTATCCAAAAACATTTCTCTTATATCTTTAAGCCTGCATTGCACTCTATTTATGAAATACTCCGATTCATCGGAGCGGTATATTTTTCTGGTAATGGTAATTTCTTTAAAATCGAGAGCCAATTTTCTATCGTCATTATCAAAAGTCATATTGACTTCAGCCATGCTCTGAGCCGGTTTTTTAACCGTTCCGGAGAATATAACATCCATCATTGAAGGTAATCTTAAAGATTTCCAGGACATTTCGCCTATACACCATCTTATGGAATCCACGACATTTGATTTACCGCAGCCATTCGGGCCGATAATACAGGTTATTCCCGGCTCAAGCGGAAACTTCATTTTATTGGAAAATGATTTAAATCCTTGCAATTCGATAGCTTTCAGATACATTTTGTCCTCACAGGTATATTATTGAACTTTTTATTATATCAAATATATAAGATGATGATAAAAAACATTAACAGTCCGCATGTCGGAGAATCTTTGAGCGTGAAATAAGGAAGCAAAACCGCGTAAAGCCCATACTTTTTCAATTGGCATCAGCCGATTTAATGGCCGTAGGCTCTATTTTCTTAAATTGAATGGTTTTCATCGGTTGGATCGAGCCCAATTTTTTTTTCGCGCCTTGTTCTTCTTGCAACTGCTGAGCGCCAAATAAATTCATATTAAGCTTCGGTATGGACGACTTCTGCATAAGGTCCGCTATTTTCTTGCCTTGAATTTCATTAAAACTAGCGGTCCTGTCATACATCTCTTGTTCATTTGACAAACCCGCGCCCAAAGCGCCGCTCTGACGCGGTTTTTGATTTGAGAATGTTGATAAATTCAATTGCTCCGGCATAAAATTTTGCGTTCCTTTTAAAACGGATAAAGACGGTAGAACAAGAGCCATTAGCAATCCGAAAGACAATATGGCTATTATTAAAATTGACGATATTTTAAAGCCGGTCACCAATAGCTTCAATCGGTGAGAATGCCGGTCATAATGATTTTTGCCGATTCGCAATAGCGTTTCATCAAGCCGCCCCGACTTTTCGGCAATTTCCACATTAAACAAATCCTCTTGAGGAATAAAGCCGGCCAAACTTTCGGAAAAAGTTTTTCCATTTGAGAACATTTTCGACATGCGGGAAAAATGACGATGGATAATGATATCATCTTGCGAAAATTGCAGCAAAATATCCATCATCGCGCTAAGCGGAACTCCGGCCTTAAGCAAAATGCCCATGGTAGTGTAAATATTATAAAGCCTGGCTTCTTTGGTGGCAAATCTAAATCCCGGAAGCAAATGTCCGGCAAGAGCGCGTATTTTGCGGCCCGGCCATGAAGCCATAAACGCTCTGAAAATCAGCGCCGCCATAAACCCGAATAAAATAATCGGCGACCAATATTCGCGCAAATATCGCGCGATTTTATTCATCCAAACCATTTGGCCGGGAACGACGATTCCCAAAGTAATAAGCGTCCCAAAAATTATGGGAAAAACTTTAAATGAGATAAGCAAAAATAACGCTCCGGCGAAAATAACGGTGAAAGCGGGATAAATAAGCGCGCGAAAAATTTGCCTTTTGAATTTAATGCGAACCTCAAGGCAGTCGGCATATAAAGAGAGAAATTCATCGACTTTGCCGCCCGCTTCGCCGGCCCGAACAAGAGCGATAAAAACGGGAGGAAAAATCCGTTGGGCTTCCAATGCCTCATAAAGAGAACTGCCGCCGGCCACCATATTTGCCACGCGAGCGATAAACTTTCCATGTTTTGGAGATTTGGACAGAATTTCAAAAGCCTCGTTTAGAGGAAGGCCACTGCGAGTGGCATCCGTAAGCGCGCGGCAAAAATTCATTAAATGTTCGTCAGATATCATATTTGTTTTTCAGCACTTCATTCAGTTGTTATTTTGCTTAATCTTAGCCTTAATCTTGGCCTGCCGTAATACCTGCCGTTTTCAGTATTTTGCTTAATCTTAGCCTTAATCTTAGCCTGCCGTATTACCTGCCGTTAATACGAAAGCTGATAGGCCACACCCAATGAATTGCCTATGTAGTTATAGGGCAAATATCTTTCAAACTTATTATTTGAGGAAGCGATAATTAAGGAATAACTTATTCTAACCGTGGCAATATCATTCATCTTTTTTCTAATTCCTCCGGTTAAAGTGGTAAGCGTATTGCTCTGCGTGAAAGAAGTATAATCATTATCGGCGTTTCTTGCCGATCTATCCGTATAATTCCTTCTAATCAGGCTCAAGGCTCCCGATACGGACCATTTCCCCGTTATCAAAAGGTCTAAAGGCACGGAAAGATTCAGTTCATTATAGTCATAATTTTTTCCGACAAATTCGGGATTGGGGTCATTTAAAGACTTATATCTCATGAAATTTTGATTTGATCTGAGAAGAGAATATGAAACCGAAGGCGCCATTTCAAAAATCCATAAAGTATGATGATAACCGAAATCCACCATCGTGGTTTTATCTTTTTGCAAAGTGTCGCCATATACTCCATTAGCTTCAATCACTTTTTGATTTTCAAAATTTTGCAGGGTATATGTAATACCGCCAAAAAATTTATTCCAGCTTGACCTTAAAGAAACTTGCTTCAATTTTTGATCTTGAAGACCACCGGAAATTTCGGATGACAGCCCCGCGCCCATGAATTCATTCAATAAATCGGTATAGTTGGGAAATTCAATATTTCTCTGCAAATACTCGAATGTAATTACGCCGTTTCTGTCAAAATCAAAACCATAATCCGTCGCCAGTTTAAAACCCAAAGACCCCGTATTATAGAGGCCGTTTTCCCACGCTTCATTGGCGCCGGCCCTTTTATATTCCGTGGAATATGAAATGCCCGGCCTTAGCCGAAATCTCTCATTTAACTGTCTTCTGTATTCAATATTAAAGCTATGAGCCATTGTTCTCTCGCTAAACTGTCCCGCGTCTTGAGGCTGAAAGCCGGGACCCGCGTAATTAAAATTGTATAAACCGAAAATTGAGTTTTTTTCGTCTATTTTGGACAGCAGGCCGACTTGAGTATTTATATTGCCGCCGGTAAAAAAATCCCCCTCTGACGGAACATAGACGCCTTCCGATAAAGTCATATCAAAATACGGCGTAAATATTTTCGATTGTTCGGCCGTAGCCGCGAAAGACCCCAAACTGAAACTTAAAATTATTATTACCGACAATATTATTCTTCTCATTTATTGCTTCCTCCAAAGTGCTCCAGACCAAGATTAAGTTTAAGGCTAAGAAAAAACCTTATAAATTTTTTAAAAATTTAGATGCAAATTCCAAACAGGATGTATGACAAGCACGCCTTCGGGAAATATATTAAAGCCCATCTCAAAATATTTTCCGTACCAGCTTACTTTAGCGCTTACAACTTTTTCCCTAATGCCGTAATTTAACTGCATACTCCATAATTTGCCCACAGCTTTGGGATGCTCTATGCCGACGATAAAAAAGTCATCTTTAAAACCGGAATTAAAACTGGTCACATTCGTTCCCATAAAATCAACGGCTTTATTAAGTTTTAAGTCGGCGGTTAATTGCGACCGCTTATAACCCCAAAATGTTCTCATACGGGGACTTACCGAAGTACTCAAAATAAAACCCAGATAATAGCCGTTGAACTTGGCGCTATTTATATCATCGGATTGATTGGCCGCCATCTTGGCCCAAATCATATTCCAATAACCGCCGATTAAATCCAATTGAGGAACGCCCGGAGCCATTCTGCCTTCGGCATGAACGCGGTATTTTCCCGATAAATTGGTATAACCCATGGGAATGGTTGTCGGAAAAAGGCCGGTTTGAAAACCATAAGATTTTCCGGGAGGCAAGGGAGTCGTGCCTTCCAAATCCTGTTGAAAGTCATAAAAAAAGGCCGCGGGATTTGCCACAATCTCGCCGGCCAATTGCATGGCTTTGGATTCAAAATCTATTCCCGCCGAAGAAATACTTGCCGCGCCGCAGATTAAAACCGCGGATAATAATATTTTTTTCATTTATTAAAAACCTCTCAAATTTCTTGAATCATACAACAACTCTACTTTCTGCTCGCTGATTTCTAATCAATCTGACTTCCTGCCGCCTGTAGCCTTTTGCCTACCGCGCTTTGGCGCTGCTTCTTTATTCCGACAATGTGTTTAAAATGGGCAGCATTCTCTGAATGGCCGCCACACCCAAATCGGGAATAATAACAACATCTATATTTCCATAATTTGTGTCTGCAACACTAAAGTAATCAGTGTCGGAAATGGTATTCGGACTTCCATCAACACTTTTTATATACATCACAGTTTCATAGGCATGTTCTTTAAGAACAGAAAAAGGGTCTTTGCCCGAATCGGTAATATCATCCGTTTTAGTTATACCGCCGCCATTATTTATCACATAATTTTCTCTGGCATACCAAAAATGATCGGTATCCTCATAAGGTGTTCCGTCAAGATTAACGCCTCCGACTCGATATTTATCCGCTTCAAAATGATAAAGAGTGGCATCATTGGGAGAAGTCTTCTCCCAATATTCGCCGATAGGCATTTTAATGGCCCATTTAATATCCGGGCTGGTTAATGCCGATCCGCCAACTTTCTTAAGTGTTCCGTCATTTCCATTAGACTCAACATTAAAACCCGCGTTTGCTCCGGTTACATTCGAGATTAAAGCAAAATCGTCCGCATTGGCTATTCCCGTTATAAGCACATCTCTGTCCGCCGCGAGCTTATAAGAATTAATAAGTGTCATATCCGGCATAATAACTCTGGCATTATTAACCAATTCATCTCTGACTGCGTCTCTCAAATAATATTCAGCCATAAAAAATATATTGCTTGAATCCGTTTTATTGGCAGATATAAAAGCCGCTTTATCGGCATGAACCGCGTCATTGTCAAAGAAACCCGACCACTCTTCCATTCTATCGGGCAGTCTTTTATTGAAAACCATATTCATCTGCATTAAATCCAATCTGTTTGGAATTGAAGCGTTTCCATTATAAGCAAAACCGCCATGATTAACATGCGTATAAACCGGTCTTTTGACCAAATTAAAAAATTGCAGGGTTTGACCGTCCGGCCTCATTAATCTTTGGTCGACTCTTACCAAATTACCGTGAACATCTTTAAGGGTTCTTCCAGCTTCGATATCGGATTCTTTAACGGTATTGGTAAAACCGCTTATTTTTTTATCCGTGGCATTGACAACCCTGGCAAATTCCCTCATCTGAGTTCTGTCATTTTTCTTTTTCCGGAGCATTTTCCGCCTGTCTTTTTTATTCAAGCCCGGGTCCCAATTTTCAAGAGCTTTGCTTTCTTGCGCTTTTGTCAAAAGAGTATGTTTGCCTTGTTTTCCTTTTTCAGGAACGGATAAAACATGGCCTTGCGGTATATAAATCACTCTTTTGCCTTTATTGGGCGGAATCAAATAGGATAATTTAACCTCGCCGTAAAGAACGGCAATTCTCATCTTTCCTTCCTCGGAAGTTGAAAGCGTAAATTCCGTGCCCCTTATGGCGCAAATAGCGGTGGGAGTTTTTACTCTGAACTTTTCCCTTTTTAATAAATGAGGAACTCTGATTTTTATACTGCCGAATAAAAGAGATATTCTGCTTGAGAAACTTTTATTCTCTTCAACTTCAAGATTGGAATTGGCCCTGAGCCAAATCTTGGTTTTATTAGGCATGCGAATAACGGCAGCGCCATTGGAACCGGTTCTGATGGTCCCGCCTTCTTTTATTATCATATTTCTTTTAACGGGTATCCAATCTTCATCATCGATTGATAAACGAACCTCAACCTTTCCGGTAAAAGCCAAAATTTTAGATCCCGCGAAAAGCATTGTGGGACATATAAGGAAAAAAGTGAAAATCAGCAATTTTTTAGTCATAATATAAAGTTTATCACTAGATAAGCCCCCTGTCAACGACATATAGGTTACATAGCAAAAAGAGGCCGAAAACGGGAGGCGAAAGGCCGGAAACGGCAATATAACGGTTTTAAAGAAAATTTGAGAAGCCACAATAAAATGTGAAAGTAAAATAATGGTAACATATGAATAAGAAAGCAGCATCGCAGCAGTAAGCAAAAAACTAAGATAGGGTGGGTCGTACAATCCGTCATATGAAAAGGGTGTGGATATATCCTTTTAAAAAGCAAAGACGGAAAGATGGCAGTTGTGTTTGCTAAGCAAGAGCGTTCAGAAACCGACTTGGGCTTATGGGAGGTTGAGACACGCAGGGGCGCAGTACTAAGCGACCCCGGTCTTGCGTGTAAATACAACTGACAGATTTCCACCTCAAATGGAAAAACAATGAAAAAATACATACTTCCTTTAATATTCATCTTTCTGTCCGGCTGCGCCACCATCCCCCCGAAGCCAAAACCCGAAATAAAAAAACCTGTCAGTGTAAAAATAGAAACTCCTTTTAAACTGCTTGACCATAAAAGCGTTCCTTTTTTCATTGATAAAGACAATAAAGAAACTTTTATAAAAGCGGGCGAAAAAAACGCCTTATACCTTGAAAGCGTTAAAGACAATGAGAGATTTTATATGTTCGGCTCAAGAAAAGTGAATACCAAACTTTTGATAGCGTCCGCCAATAAATTTCTGGAAATAATGAAAAATTCAGAAAACTCAGCTGAATTCAATATGAGAATAAAGAAAGATTTTGATGTTTATCAAATGGCGGGCTCGGACGGAAAAGGAACCGTGACTTTCAGCTCCTATTATGAGCCTGTAATAGAGGCCAGCTTAACTAAAACGGAAAAATATAAATTTCCCATTTACGGCAAACCCGATGATATGATTTATGCCGACCTTGAGGTTTTTAATCCTAAATTTAAGGGCGAAAAAATATCGGGCAGAATTGAAGACGGAAATCTTATCCCTTATTATAATCGCAATGAAATAGATTTTCAAAATTTATTTGAAGGCAAAAATCTTGAACTGGCCTGGTTTACAAACAGAATAGATATCATGGATTTACATATACAAGGTTCGGGAAAACTCGCCCTGCCCGACGGTAAAAAAGTTAAAGCGAAATTTGCCGCCACAAACAGCCTGCGTTTTAAAGGCTGGATAAGTCATCTTCTGGAAATGGGAGTTCTAAAAAGAAAAGACTTAACCTATAAAAAAGCCAAACAATATATTCTTGACCATCCCGAGATTGAAGAAGAAACTCTTTCCATCAATAAAAGATATACCTTTTTTAAGATTGAGGAAGTAAGCGATCCTTTGGAAGGGCCGCAGGGAACTTTCGGCTATCCGCTTGTGGGCATGCGCTCAATCGCCACCGACGCTTCAATATTGCCTTTAGGCTCTTTGGCTTATATTTCCCTTAATATGCCAAAAGTTGATGAAAAAAATAAATTTATGGGATTGGAACCCGACTCAAGATTTGTTTTTTGCCAAGATACGGGAGGCGCCATTAAAGGCCCCGGCAGGGTGGATTTTTTTGCGGGCACCGGCTATAAAGCCCATGTCTTTGCCAATAAATTATGGGAAAAAGGAACCCTTCATCTATTTGTGCTCAAAGAAAATGAGAGTGGCAAATAATGACCCTCCCACCCGTTTATCGCCTAAAAGGCGATCTGAAAATACACAAATCCAACCATGCTGAACAAACAGGTGGTAGGGTGTTGAAAAAATTATTCTTAACATTGGTCCTGGCGCCATTTGTTTCATTAACCGCAAGCGCCAAAGTTTTAACCGGATTGGATATTCTTGAAAAACAAAATTTTAATATCCTTGAAGGAAAAAGAGTCGCCATAATAACAAATCATTCCGCGATAAACTCAAAAGGCATAAACGCGATCGATGTCCTGCATAAAAGCTCAAAAGTAAATCTTGTAGCCATCTTTTCCCCCGAGCACGGTTTAAGAGGCAAAGAAGAAGGCGGCCTTTTGATTAAAAATTCAAAAGACCCGGTAACTGGTTTGCCCATATTCAGCTTATACGGCAAAACCAAAAAACCGACCGAAAAAATGCTTAAAGATATTGATACTTTGGTTTTTGACATACAAGATGTGGGCGTTAGATTTTACACTTATCTAACCACCATGGGTTATGCCATGGAAGAGGCCTCAAAACTACAAATTGAGTTTATTGTTTTGGACAGACCGAATCCCATAGGCGGACATATTGTGGAAGGGCCTGTCTTACAAGAAGATATCAAAGCCTTCACCGCTTATTTCCCCGTCCCCGTAAGACATGGCTTAACGGCCGGTGAAATGGCTCTTTTACATAAAGACGACAAAAAACTGGACTTAAAACTAAGCGTGGTTAAAATGGAGGGCTATAAAAGAACAACTTGGTTTGACGAAACAAAGCTCATCTGGCTAAACCCATCGCCAAATCTCAGAGAATTAAACGCTGAAATATTATATCCCGGCCTTGGCTGTTTTGAAGCCACCAATGTGTCGGTTGGAAGAGGCACCGAAAATCCTTTTTTATGGTTTGGCGCTCCGTGGATGAAAGCTAAGAAAATAGCCAAAAAACTTTCCAGGGCCGATTTGCCGGGACTGATTTTTAAATATGAAGAAAAAACCCCCGAATATAATATATATAAAGGAAAGCTCTGCAAAGGAATTTCCGTGAAAATAACGGACAGAAACAAAGTAAGAGCTTTGGATATTTTTATTTATGCCGCTTTCTATTTGAAAAAATATAATTCAAAGGATTTTGAAACGCGCCCGAAAGGCATAAGAAGAATGATAGGTTATGATAAGTTTCTTGAATTGTTCAATAAAAAAACAAAACCAAAAAAAATCCTGTCTGATTTTAAAAAAAACAATGCCGATTATAAAAATAATCGAAAAAAATATTTGCTATACAAATAAACCGGCGCGGAGGGGTTGACCAAGAACTTAATTTTGTGTTTAATTGTGTTATATGGCTAAAATACTTATTGTTGACGATGATCCTGAAATATCTTCCCTTGTCCAATATACATTGGAAAGCGCGGAACATGAAACTAAAATCTGCGAAAACGGAAGAGATGTCGTGGATACACTGCATGAATACAAACCGGATTTACTCGTCTTGGATGTGATGCTTCCCGGCATTGACGGATTTTCCCTTGCCACTGAAATAACCGAAGACGCGCAATTAAACGACATGCCCATAATAGTATTGTCCGCCCTAGAGCCTTCAAGAACGATGTTCCAGAGATTTACGCAGGTAAGCGCTTTTCTCTCAAAGCCGTTCAACACGGACGACCTTCTTGAAGCTGTAAAAACGGCATTGTCTAATCCCGCTTAACCCAGAAGCCTGTCCAACATAAAAATTTCGCCTGCAATTGCCGCTTTTGGCTTACGCCTTTGCGGCGCTCAACTCCTAGGCTCCGGCGGGCATGCTCGTTTCGCGCCGCTTCGGCTCAGTTTCAAAATCATCAATTTCGTCATGAAAGCCTTATGTCGGATAGGCTCCTAACTACGAAATCCTTCCACGGCTCTTCTAATAGTCGAAGAATCTTAGTGTTCGAGAGTCCATACATTAAACCATAAACTCTGAAATTTTTATTTTTGCCTGCTGCCTGTCACCTGCCGTCTGTTGCCTGTTATACGGACAGACTTCCTGGCAGATATCACAGCCGTATATATTGCCGCCTAATTTTTCTTTAATTGATAAAGGAATTTCACTTTTGCTTTGCGTAGTCCAATATGAAAGGCATTTATTGGCATCAAGAATGCCGGGTTTATCCAATGCCCCGGTCGGGCACGCCTTAACGCATAAATCGCAATCGGCGCAAAGATTGACTGCCGGCTTATCGCTTTTTAACGCGACTGACAAAGCGATTCCGCCTATAAAAAAATAACTCCCGCGCTCCGCGTTTATTATAAGACTGTTTTTCCCCTGCCAACCCAGTCCCGCTCTTTCGGACAATTTCTTTTCAAATACCGGAGAGGTGTCCACAAAAAATCTTCCGTCTATATTATCATCAAGAGTTTTTAATTCCTTAAGCATAGTTTTGAGTTTTTTCTTTATCGTTTTATGATAATCCCGGCTTAAAGCGAATCTTGAAATCTTCACAGGCATATTTTTGGCTTTTCCGCCGGAGGCGGATCCGCCGGTTTGTTTGGAGGAACAAAATTTTAAAAGATCAGAGGCAGGAAATTTTCTTGAATTTTGTTTAAAGAAAAGAGGATAGTCCTTAATCTTCAAGATAGCGCTTTCATAATCCATGGAAGAATTCCAATATTGCCAAGCGCATAATAAAACGGATTTGGCGTCAGGATACCACTTTTTGATATCCAGCCTTTTTTCAATATTTGATTTTAAATAGTTTAAATCAGGGGGAGTGTTTTTAAGCAGGGCTTCTATTTCAATTGAATCATCCGATTTCAAAACATCGGTTATACCGGCCAAGCTCGCGCCGTTTTTAACGGCAATATTTTTTATTTTTTCTTCAATATCCATCAAAGATTATTTTCACTTAACTGCCACACCGTCATTCTGCCGCGCTGTTTATGCGCTTTTATTTTCAAATTCAACCTGCCATTCGGCATACTCTTTCCAAAACATTTCAAAGAAATGTTTAAGAAATTTTCCTCTATCGGCCGCGGAACCGTTTATCTGTTTAATGCTGACGGCGCCTGAAGATAAAGTTCTGGGAATTTGATTATTTATATTTATCCCGATACCCAGCAATATCCAATCGGGACTTTTATTAATGGAAGCCGATGTTGTAAGAACGCCGGCGATTTTCATATATTTTTTCTTTTTCGGATAATAAGCGAAAAC
>DAOWCC010000144.1 GCA_030639665.1 Elusimicrobiota bacterium
CAGTCATTCTGTCATAAAAATTATATCCCATATTGGCAAAAGCAATTGTTTTGCCGAATTCCTTTTCTTTGGCGTAAACCAAGCCGTATTCCACAAAGTTATCGCCAAAACCGTTCTCATCATCGCCATCGGCAAGCTTAATACCAAACTTTAATGATTGGCTATTAGGCAAAGCATATTTAGCCGCAATTACGGTATCGCTTTTTCCCCATCTATGATTGGAAGAACCCTTATTAATTTCAGTGGTAAACGCTTTTTCAAAACCGACATGAATATCTTTCATAAGAGCGAAATTTAAAACAAAACCCGTTTCATGATTTAAAGATTTTTTTGCCGTATTGCCCGAATGCGATATTTCCACTTCAAATCCTTTTTCCACCACTCCGGCGTCTTCCACCGATAATGGCCGGGCGGCAAAACTGTTTACTCCGCATAACATTATAATTGCAAACATCATATTTATTTTTTTCATTTTCACTTTCTCCTTATTTATTTTCAAACCAAAAACAATTTGCTTATATTGTAAACGGCAAAAGATAAAACCCACGCCACCGTCATTGAATAAGCGATATATATACTTGTCCATTTCCATGCCCCGGCCTCTTTATGAAAAACAACCGTAGCCGCCAAACACGGAATATAAAGCAGAACAAAAATCATTAATGATAAAGCCGTGGCTATATCGTATTTTTTATCATTGCGCAATGAGGCGGCTAAATCGGACGAACCCTCGTCCTCCTCTCCGCCAAGGGAATAAATGGTTCCCATGGTTGCCACAACAACTTCTTTTGCCGCCAAGCCCGCCACTAAAGAAATACCGATACGCCAATCAAAACCTATCGGACGAATAATCGGTTCAATAAATTTCCCCATTCTGCCGGCATAAGAATATTCCAATTGCTTTGAAAGTCTAATATTTTCAAATTCATTAATTTGACTCTCTTTCTGCTCATCATCAAGTATTTGATTAAATTGGACGGTATGCGCTTTGTCGGCATATGTTTTATCTATTTCACGGCTTGCCGGAAAATTGCCGGCAAACCATATAACTACGGAAGCCAATAAAACAATGGTTCCCGCTTTCTTAATATACATATAAGCCTTAATCCACATCTGAATGAGAACGGCTTTAAGCGTCGGCATTCTATATGGAGGCAGTTCCATAACAAAAGGTTCCGATTCGCCTTTAAACAAGCCTGTCTTAAGAATTTTGGCGGATAAAATAGCGACTATAATGCCGAATAAATAAACAGCGAATAAAATATTTCCGGCATAAGCCACGGGAAAGAAAGCTCCGATAAGCAGAATATAAACGGGAAGCTTCGCGCCACAACTCATAAAGGGAATTATCATCATTGTGGTAATACGATCCGCCTTACTCTTTAATGTCCTGCAACTCATAAACGCTGGAACGGAACAGCCAAAACCCGTTATCATCGGAATAAATGATTTACCGTGCAGGCCCACTTTATGTAGAACTTTGTCGACCACAAAAGCGGCTCTCGCCATATAGCCGGTTCCTTCCAGAAAAGACAAAAACAAGAACAACAATAATATGCTCGGCAAAAACACCAAAACTCCGCCGACTCCGGCAATAATACCGTCGACTATTACCGATTGCAATAAACCGGGGGCAATAATAGTTGCCGCGGCTTCTCCCAAAAAACCAAAAAAAGTTTCTATCCAACCCATTGGTGCTTCGCTCAATTTAAATGTAAATTGAAATATCAGCCACATCAGAGCCAAAAATATGGGCAGACCCAAAAGTCTGTTTATCAAAACGGAATCTATATAATCGGTCAAAGTCTTTTTTATTTCCTTGGGATATTGAACGGTTTCTTTTACCGCGCCTCTGACAAACGAATGTCTATCTTCGGCAATAGTCATTGAGGGACTGCTATCAAACATATCCTCATATTTCGGTATCATATCCAACAATTCTTTCTCAATATTAAGCCATATTGCTCTTTCTTTCGTCGAGGTATATGTAAGCTGATCACTTTCCAATAACTTAATGGCAAGCCATCGGGGATGGTATTTATTAGCCAAGGTTTGATCGCCTTTAATTATTTCCGTCAATCTTTCAACATTTTTTTCCACTTCTTCGCTGAAAGATAATTTATTCTTGGGAACTGACAAAGCGCCGGTATAAACACGCGTAATATGATGCAAAAGAGATTTAAAGCCTTCTTTTTTTATGGAATTAGTGGGAATAATATGAGAACCCAATAATTTTTCCAATTGTTTAAAATCGATTTCTATTTTTTGCTCTTTTACTTCATCATACATATTCAAAGCGATAACCGAATTTACTTCCAATTCCATTAACTGAGTGGTTAAATAAAGATTTCTTTCCAAATTTGTGCCGTCCAAAACATTAACAATAACATCGGGGTTTTCTTCAATAATATAATTTCTGGTTATAACCTCTTCCGGCGAATAAGCCGTTAAAGAATAAGTTCCGGGCAAATCCACAATTTTTATTTTATAGCCTTCATACTCGATAAAACCTTCATACTTTTCAATGGTCACGCCCGCCCAATTGCCAACTTTTAGATGTCTGCCGACCAAACCGTTAAACAAGGAGGTCTTTCCGCTGTTTGGATTACCCGCCAAGACCACTGAAATTTCTTTAAGTTCTTTGTTTTTTGTCATCTTCCTCTTCTTCCTCCACCCATAGGTTTGCCATCTCCGACATGGCCGATTTTCTCAACGGAAATATTTTCGGCTTCGTTAAGCCTTAAACTCAAGAAAAAACCTCTAAGCATTATTTCTATGGGATCACCCAAAGGAGCTTTGCGAATAAGCTTAAATCTTGTGCCCTTCACCAAACCCATATCAATCAATCTTGTGGCCACTTCCCCTCGGGCTTTAATGGAAATAATTTCCGCTTTATCTCCCGCTTTTAATTCCGTCATTTTCATTTTTTTCTCCAATTTACTATTGACATCTGATTGCAATACTCAAAGAATAGCTTAATTGAAATTGAATGTCAACAATATTTTTTAAAATTTATCAGGTTTGTTATGGAAAGCAAGAAATTAATCTTGGCATTTCTTACAAAGCCCAAGAATTCTTGTTTTAAAAACCTGAGGTTTGAATTTTTCTTTTTTGGCCGCTTTTTTTAACAGTTCTTTTATTTTTGAATCATCGAATTCAATCATTTCATGGCATTTTGAACATATCATATGTCCATGCTGACTATGTTTATATAAATGTTCATATCTAACTATACTGTCACAACCCATCATCTTGGAAGCCAGTCCCGCGTCAAATATAATTTTCATTGAACGGAAAACAGTGGAATGACTTATCTCCGGATATTTCTTCTCCACCAAAGAATATAATTCATCTACCGACAGATGTTCTTCATTGGATAGAAAAATCTCAAGCACCTTATATCTTTGATTTGTCTTTCTCAAGCCCTTTAATTCTATATGTTTTCTAAGTATTTCTATTTCTTCTTTCACCCTACCACCTCCTCCTGCTTCTTTTTACTATTGAATTCGAGTTTCAATAACATTATAGCAAAACGGACGGAGGCAAGATAACTTGAGTAACGGCAGCATTGCTATGCGGCCTATACGGCAAAGTAAACTTTGCGACTACATTTTGGCGAATAGTAGCTCGCTACATTATTTTTTAATCTCCATTGACACAAACTGAAAGATTACAAAGTTGTAATTTAATATAATTACATACAGATGCCCGATATTAAAAAGAAATTTACAGCCCTATTTATATCAGCTTTCGCCTCAATGCTTGGCATGGGCATAATCGTCCCATTAATGCCCGTATACGCAAAAACTATGGGCGCTTCAGGGCTTTGGCTCGGCTTAATATTTTCAGGTTTTTCCTTATCACGATTAATTTTTATGCCTTTAATGGGCAAGATGTCTGATAAAAAAGGAAGAAAAATATTTATTTGTTCGGGATTATTTCTCTACAGTTTTATCTCAGTGGGCTATATTTTCACCAATAGCATTTTTTCCTTGGTCTGGATAAGAATACTGCATGGTTTCGCTTCCGCCATGATAGTGCCCATCATCATGGCCTATGTCGGCGATATCGCCCCCAAAGGAAAAGAAGGGCGCTTTATGGGCTACTTTAATGTTTCCTTTTTTATGGGCATGGGCTTAGGGCCTTTTATAGGCGGAATTTTAAATGACTCGTTCGGGATGTCATCTGCCTTTATTGTAGTAGGCCTTCTTGCAGCCGCGGCTCTTATTTTTACATTGCTTTTTCTACCTGAAGGAAGAAATTCCGTAACAAAAAAGGACGACCTGCAAAAAAATCCGTCATTTAAAAAATTATTTCGCAATAATCTTATTAAAGGCCTGTTAATCTATAGATTTATAGGCGCTGTTGGAAGAGGCCCGCTTATGGCTTTTCTTCCCCTTTTTGCCGCGAATTTTGGCATTACAGCTTCGCAAATAGGAATTATAATATCTTCTCATATGCTTTTAATGTCTATTCTTCAAATACCCTTTGGAAGATTGGCGGATAGATATTCAAAAATAAAATTGATAATATTCAGCGGATTAATTATGACCACAGCTTTGGGCTTAATTCCTTTTGTCGATAACTTCAGAGATTTATTCTTATTAAATATCCTTATGGGCGTGGGCGGCGGCATGGGTATGCCGGCGGCAACAGCCATTAATGCCATCGCCGGGAAAAAATACGGCATGGCTTCCAGCATGAGCTTGTTTTCAAGCGCAATGTCGGCTGGCATGGTAATATCGCCTTTAATCGCCGGCATATTAATGGATACCGTCGGCCTTAAATATGTTTTCTTCTTTGGAAGTTCGGTAACATTTTTTGGCGTGCTGGTATTTTATAGCTTCGTCAAAAAATATAAAAAACAGATTGAAAAAGAGCGGATTCAAGAGCAAATGGATTCGGAGTAAGGCTCCGCTATTACCAATTACAGGCCTTAAGTCACCGGCACTAAGAAGTAAGACTTTTAAGAAATTAAGAATTGCTATAATATAGTAAGAATTTAAGAATATTCATCAAACAATAAAGCGGGACATTCACTAAAACAACCGTAACCGCTTAATTTGATTCGGAAACGGAATTTTTTTATATAAGGATTGTATTATGTACAAAATTACAAAAACTTTTCATCTGGCATATGGACACCGCCTTTTTAACTATAACGGAAAATGCGAAAATCTGCACGGACACAATGGAAAAATTGAAGTAACATTAAAAGCCAAGAAACTAAATCATGAAAAAATGGTGATGGATTTTACAGAGCTGGGCAGAAAAATAAAAAAGTGGCTTGACTCAAATCTGGACCACAAAATGATACTTGCAAAGAAGGATACCCTTGTTCCCGTCCTCAAAAAACAGGGACAAGCTTGTTTTTTGACGACAGACAATCCTACGGCGGAAACGCTGGCAAAACTTATTTTTGAAACCGCTTTGCGCATGAAACTGCCGGTATGCGAGGTAAACTTCTGGGAAACCTCTACCTCAATGGCATCCTACGGCAAATAGTCTATTATTTTCAAAATCCTAAACAAGCATTTCTCGAGGATGAAAGGCCTTAAGGCCTTTAAGTCCGGCCAATATATCGCCCGCGAGATAAAGACTGCCGGTAACAAGCACAGTTCCCCCTTCGGGCGCGCAAGCAATCGCCGCGCTTAAAGCCTTCATAGGAGAATTTTCCACTTCAACTTTACGCCGCATTTTCGGAGAAAGAAGTTTTTTAATAATTTTGGGATTGGCCGACCTATATGAAAGAGAACTCGTAAGTATAAGTTTGGATGCCGCTCCCGCAAGCTTGACTGCCAAAGACGCCAAAGCTTTGTCGCTCATAAAAGCCGCCACGCATACAGGAGGATTGCCGATAAATTCCTTTAATAAAGCCTCAATTTCTTCAGGATTATGCGCTCCATCCACGACAATTATCCGTCCGTCTAATTTAAACCGCTCAAAGCGGCCCGGAGGCAAAGCCCGCCTTAAAACTTTGGCCGCAATATTCGGATGAAACTTCAAACCGGCTTTATTCGCGGCAAGTTTAGCCGCGCTCAGGGCAAAAACCGCGTTGGAAAGCTGAAAAGCTCCCGCGCCGGCAAAGATGTCTTTAATACCTCTA
>DAOWCC010000185.1 GCA_030639665.1 Elusimicrobiota bacterium
CCCCACAACATTCGCGGATTTGCATATTGCAAGCGAGGGCGACCTTTGCCCTAAATGTAAAAAAACTCTTAAATTCTCGCCCGGTATAGAAGTTGGTCAAACATTTAAACTGGGGACTAAATATTCAAAGTCGCTTAAATGTGAATTTGTGGACGAAAATCAAAAATCGCTTCCAATGGTTATGGGTTGTTATGGTATTGGAATTTCAAGAATTGTAGCCGCCGCCATTGAACAGTCCAATGACAAATTCGGCATAATTTGGCCGCCCGCGATAGCGCCTTTTGAAATAAGCCTTATTACCATAGAAACTGACGATGAGGAAGTTTATAAGACCTCGGAGAATATCTATAATGAAATTCAGGGAATAGGTTTGTCCGCCCTTTGGGATGAAAGAAATGAAAGAGCGGGTATTAAATTTAAAGACGCGGATTTAATCGGTATTCCTTATAGAATAGTTATAAGCGCGAAAACTTTGAAAGATTCGGAATGTGAATTCAAAATGCGTTCTTCGGATAAAGCTGAAAGATGGAAATTATCCGAATTATCGGCTAAATTGCTTGACCTGAAAAATAAAGTATAACCCAGCGCGACAGTTCGGCGGCTAGACAGCTTGGCAGCAAGAAAACAGCAAAAGAAAGAGTTTTTAAAAATATGAAGAGATTTATTTTACCCATCATCTTCTTTGCTTTTATATTGCCAAGTTTGGCAAATCCTGTTTTTGCTGATACCATTTCCCCCTCAACAGAAATCAAACTTTCAACTCCAATATCGCGCAATGTTTTGAGCGGGCGGATTATGCCGCCGGAATTAAAACAAGCTTCATGGAAAAAATATAATTATGAAGCGGGTTTTGGTTTATTTGGCGAAAGACATAAAGCTTATCCCGCTGTTTTTATTTTAGCCGGTAAAGGAGGAAATGCCATAGGCCTGTCTTATTTTAATTCCACGACGCCTTTTATTAAAGATAAATATGATTTTTTGCGTTCAAATGATATTGCTGTTAAAAGAACGGTAAGCTCGGTTCTGGTTAATGGAGTCAGTACTGTCACATATATCACCGATGAAATATCGCGATTTCATAGCCGGACGCAGATTTTTGATTTTTTTTATATTAGAACTTTTATCGGCGGAAAAGAAAAATATAAGCTGGATTTTATAATGGGAATTCCAATAGCTTATAATTCATACAGTCTTAGATGCTCTCTTGATAATGGAAGCGTTTACAGTGAAAGCGATTCGTCTTTTGGCGCGGGGTTAAGCGCGGGCTTTAAATTCAGCGCGGCGAATTCTTTATTGTTGAATAAGGGGCTTATCTTTTCTATGGGAGCGATATATAGAAAATTATGGTTTAAAAATGTTGTAGGCAAAATAGACGGACCATTGCGCTCGGAAATAAGCGGATTCAGAGTTTTTATTAATACAGGTTGGCGGTTCAATTTTTATAATTAGAGGTTTTATTTTTACTTGATGTATAGGAATTTCAAAGTTTGACAGTAAAAATAAATCTCCCCCAACCCCTCTTTTTGAAAGAGGGGAGCAAATCTTCCCCCTTTGTTAAAGGGGGACCGAGGGGGATTTTGGCAGAATAAATGGCTCAAAACATTTGACAGGATTAACAGGATAAAACAGGAGCAAATCGCAGAGGACGCGAAGAATATAAAACAGCGGAGAACGCAGAGAATAAAAAACTTAGCGGACTCTCTGTGTAAAATCTCAGCGCTCTCAGCGTTAAAAAGAGTTCCGACCGGAGGTCGGCTAATTTATGACTGGTGACGTGTTACTGGTGACATAATTTTCCGGAGGAAAATTATATGAATGATTTATTTGAAGAAAAAGATTTTCTAAAAAAGATTTTTAATTGTTCCCCTCAACCGATGATTTTATTTGATAATTCCGGCAATATTAAATTTAAGAATAAGGCGGCTGAAACTTTGCCGGTCGATTCAATTCTTCCTTTTATTAAAGATTCAATTAGGGAAATTATAGATTCCGATTCTTCATACAAGAAAAGACTTACTTATAAATATATGGATGAAGGAAGAGAAAAAGAAATTTCAGTTTTTATAAAAGGTTCTGTTCTTGAATTTGAAAACAATAAATATGCCTTGCTTAGTGTTCAAAATATTTCTGAAATTATGGATACGGATGGCGCGGTTAATATCTGTTCAAATTGTAAGAAAATCAAAAGGTCTGAATCTTCCTGGCAAGAGATTGAAGCCTATATAAAAGATAATTTAGCCAATATTCACTTCTCCCATTGTATCTGTCCCGAATGCTCAAAAAAACTATATAAAACCAAATAACCATTTTCCACCTACGGAGTGGAAAATGGTTGTTTTTATAGGGGTATAGTTTGTTAAAATTAATCATATCGACGATTAAATATTACGGAGGTTTTACATTATGAAAAGCAATGATTTTATGAAACTTATGAATAAGGTTAAGATGTATGATTTAACTCAGCCTTTGAGCATTCACACTCCGCCATGGCCGAGCTATATGCCTTTGCAACTTCAGTATTTCAAGAGAATAGCCGGAGCTCATATGGGCCAAGGCGCCAATGGACAGATTATGACCACCTCGAACCATGTTGGAACTCACATGGACGGAGAAATACATTTTTACAGCGCCGGCAGAACTATCGGTAATGTTCCCATGGAAGAATGGGCTGGCAATGCCGTTGTGGTTGATATTCCAAAAGATGTGGGCGATTATGATTTATATGAACCTGAGCTTTTAATGAAACGCGCAGATATTAGAAAAGGCGATATTCTTATTATCAATACCGGCTATAGCAGATATGCCTGGTATGAGAAAAGTTGTGATGAAGTCAGATATTTCTGCAAACATCCCGGCCCCGGCCCTAAATTTTATAAATGGGCTCTTGATATGAAATTTAAATGGATAGGCGTGGATTGCGGTTCAGCCGATCACCCTATGAATACGATTATTAAAGATTGGCATCCCAAGTTATTTATTGAAGCTGAAAAAAAACTTATCAAGAAATATAATAAAAATTGGGAGCAGATGTTTCCGGCTAAAGAGTATTATCAAGTTATGCATATTAAACTTTTCCCAAAGGGCATTGTTCACGCCGAGAATCTTGGCGGAGAGATTAAAAAACTCAGCAATAAAAGATGCTGGGTGGGTTGTTTCCCTCTCAAAGGCATAGAGATGGAGTCGTCAATGTGTAGAATAGTGGCCATGACCGGCGCAAATAAATAGGCTTGTTTCTTTATAAGATGATACGGTAAAAAAAGATATTTCTTTATTTCCGTATCATCTTTTTTCGTTGTTCGTTTTTGTTGTTACTGATTTCTGCTTTCTTATTTCTGATTACTAATTTTTCCGGAGGAAAAATATTTATGCCCATAACATGTGAATTTTCCTATTGTAAACCTAAAAGACTTAAGGAAGCGCTTGAGTTATTGTCAAAACCGGGAACCAAAATTTTATCCGGCGGAACAGACCTTATAGTTAAATTAAAAGAAGATATTGAATCTGCCGACGCTCTGCTGGACATTAAGGGTATAAACCAATTGCAGGGCTTAAAATTTTCCAAAGGTATTTTATCTATTGGGGCTTTAGTGACTTTCACCGACCTCATAGATTCTTCCGTAGCAAAATCAAAGTTTCCTTTGATTTGGGAGATGGCTCAAACGGTAGCTTCCGTCGGTGTTAGAAACAGGGCAACGGTAGCGGGAAATATTTGTTCGGCGGTGCCGTCCGCGGATTCCTCATCCGTCCTTCAAGTTTATGACGCTGAAATTATTATTGAAAGCTTTAAGGGTCAAAGAAGAGTTTCGATAAACGATTGGTTTCTCGGCCCTAAAAAAACTGTTTTACAAAAAGGCGAAATGGTTATAGCCATATAAGTTCCCCTTCCAAAGGGCAAACACGGCGGCTGTTATGCCAAGCTCTCAAGATATGAAGGCGAAGATTTGGCTCAAGGCGGAATATCGGTTTTGGCCTTTTCAAATAAAACATACCGCGTAGCTTTCTGCGCTTTGGGGCCCAAACCTGAAAGAGCCTATAAAACCGAAAACGCTCTTAAAGGAAAACTGCTTAATCCCCTGACTATAAAAAAAGCAAAGACCGAGATTTTAAAACAAGTTCGGCCTATTACCGATATGCGCTCAGGTAAAGATTATAGATTGCATATGACGGGTATTATGCTTAATAGAGCTTTAAATGCGGCATTTGCCCGCATTAATGGCAAAGGACCGAAATACGGAGATTCGGTGATATAGGTATCACCG
>DAOWCC010000255.1 GCA_030639665.1 Elusimicrobiota bacterium
ATGAGGCATTTTATTTACGCTCTTGAAAATGAAGATGAGTCCATAAGATATGAAGCGGCTCTTTCACTGTCAAAGATATGCTCAAGCTCTTCAATAGAGTCATTAAAAATAGCTTTAAAAAAAGAAACTTCCATGCGGGTTAAAATAGCTATTTTGGATTTCTTTTTATGTGTTCGAGGCAGAAAAAGTTTTATGGAGGATATGCTTAAATTATCATCTTCGCGCAATGCCACCATAAAATTTAAATCCACATTGGCTCTCGCGAATATTAAAAATAAAAAAGTTCTTAACAGAATGGAGGAAGTTTATTCGGAAGAAAAAGACTTGGGAATGAAACTCGCGGGAATGAAAGGTTTGGTAAAACATGGCAAAATTCCTGAAACCGGAGTTTTAAACGCGGCGCTTGCTTCCAGTGATTCCGAGATGCAATTGCTTGCTCTAAGTATTATCAAAAATTTTGATAATGATATGGCCATTCCTTTGCTGCAAATCGCTTTGGAAAATAAAGATGCCAAGGTAATGCTTGAGGCCGCGCATCAAACGGTGAAAAGATTGGCTAAAAAGCGGAAGAAAAAATGAAAAAAACGCGCAATTTAATTAATTCAAAATTATTCATGCCGGCGATAAGCCTGTCTGTCATACTTTTGTTAACAACAATGGCCTTTAGCCAAAACATGCTTGGCAAAAAACTTAAAAAAAGACCTTATGGAAAATTTTCTCCACTGTCGGATTCTTTGCGCGAAAAGCGCAAAACTCCCAATTTGAATCAGCATAACGCTTTCAATAAATTCAACCAAAAACATCTCAATTCATGGCGCGTCCGCTATAGCCCAAGGACGGCTCTGCCCGAAGCTATAGTTGGAGGAAAAACCAGATGTTATACGGGCAATTCCAAATCTATCGCCGAACAATTTATAAATGAAAATAGTGAAATGCTTCAAATTGATTTTTCAAAATTAAAATTTTCATATTCAAAAAAAGCTATGGGAATTGACCACCTGGTATATAAGGAGATATATAATGATATCCCCGTGGAGTTTTCATATGTTAAATTGCACATAAAAGATAATGGTGAAATAATAGGCTATCAAGCTAAATATGAACCGGTAATAAACACCTCGCCCATTCCCAATATCACCGCGATGTTTGCCAAAGGAATAATTTCAGCCGATTACGGTTCCCGACCCAGAGGAGCGGTGAAACTTGTCTATTATCCCGATGAAAGCGATGGAACCATAAAACTTGCCTGGAAAATAAAAGCCAGAGGTTCGAAGACCAATCCCGGAAGCTGGATATATTATGTTGACGCTGACAATGGGGATATTCTTTTCAAATACGATGATTTGCGCTATGTTTGTTCTGGCGATTACGATACATCCACTGGAACGGTTAAAGCGATGGTTTATGAAACATCCCCATTGCCCGATGGTGACGGATATGTTTTCGTTGACCCCATAGAAGTGGATATTACCAATCAATATATATGGGTTCAAGATTATTCATCCCGCACAATAGTAAATAACGGAGAGTATTGTTCGGCAAAAGCGGGCAAGGTTTTTGCCACATTAAAAGGTCCATATTTCAGTGTGGTTGATTTTACAGGCGCGAGCGCTTATTTTGAAAACGGCGGAGGAACATGGCTAACCCGCACTGAGAGCGCCGAGGCATCGGACCATCCTTATGATAATAACCGCACTTATACCTATTCTTCAACAATTGGGTCCGTTCCAACCGGATTTGCTTTTGCCATGCCACGATTTACAGATTTCAGCGTGGGCGAATTGGATATATATGCCGATGTTCTTGACGGTGATATGCTTCATGTAAAAAATGCGGATGGACAAGAACTGGCCGCTTATATCGGACATAGAGACAGTTCTTTTTTTGGCGCGCCCATTGAAAGCCCCACTTATTCTCTTGTTTTAAAAACGGATGAAACCGGAACTTATAACGGTTTTATGGTCGATATTTCAAGTTGTTTGGTTTTATCTGATTCGCCCGGGACCACAAATAACGCTACAGGTTCCATTCTTTGGTCCACAGCCACAACTCCCAATCACATAAATCCCAAATTGGCGGATGATCAAGTAAAC
>DAOWCC010000083.1 GCA_030639665.1 Elusimicrobiota bacterium
GTTTTTGTTTTCGAGAATTCGAATTGTTTCAAACATGGATGTTTTTTGCTCATCAAGGATGCCGCTTTGTTTTTGAAGATCGTCGCTTTTTTTTAAAAGGTTCTTTTCTTTAAGGACAAAAGACTCTTCCAGAGATTGCTTGAGAAGAAGGTATCTTTGCTCAATATTGGATTCAAGTTCCGATTCTCTTTCTTTTAAAATATTTGAAATTCTGTTTTTAAAATTCTTTAAGTTTTGTTCTTCCCTGTTAAGTTTTTGCTTTTGTTCCTCCAGTCTTTTATTCCGGTCTTCCATGGAGAGGCTTAAATCTTTGATTTTTGCCCCGTAGGCGTCCTCGAGCGATTTTTCTTTGTTTTTTAAATCTTCAGTTTTTATTTTTATTCTCGATAAAAGAGCCGTTTCACGGTTGGAATATCTTTCTTCCAGATTGGTTTCTCGGATTTTCTGGTTTGTTTCAATTTCTTTTTTAAGGGTTTCAAGTTCAATCTCTTTTTTTTGATAATGTTGTTTTATGGTGAGCAGATTTTTTTTAGAGTCGGATTCGCTTTTTTCAAGCTCTTCTTTCACCTCCTTTAACATTTCGGATAATCGCAGGGTTTGTTTCTTGTATTCATTTTCAACTTTCCATACGCGGCTTTCTTGCTCTTCTTTGGAAAGATTTTTATTTTCAGTAATCCAGTTTTTGTAAACCAGGGTAAGCTCTTGTTCGCGTTTTTTGAATTCCGAATTTAATTTATCCGTCAGGTTTTTTGTTTGCTTTAAAGAATCTTCTCTCAGTTGGCCTTGAATCTCTTCAATTTCAAGCTGATGCTTTGTTTTAAATTCTTCTTCCTTTTGGCGCAGTTTTTGCCGCCATATTTTATTTATATGCTCTATTTTTTCATCGGCTTCTTTTTTAGCGGTGTCTCTTCCAAGTTGAAGTTCGTTAATAAATGTTTCCCTTTCAAGTTTAAATTGTCCTTCTCTTTCTCCTTCCCATTTCTTAAACATATTTTCCATTTCGGAGCGAAGAGTTTTGCGCTGTTGGTTTAGTTGTTCTTCTTTTTTTGCCAGCTCATGATGCAGTCTTTGTCTTTCGTCTTCAAGCTCGTCTCTATGCGTGTTTATGGCGGAATCAAGCATCTGCTGGTATTTGCTCCAAAGCTTTGATTCTTTATTTACAAGTAATTGGGATATCTCCTGTTCTCTCTGTTTGATGCGGGTTTCCTGAGCCTTTATAAGAGCTTCAAATTCAGCTTCTTTTGCCTTATTGTTTCTTTGAATTTCTTCAAAAGACTTTGACCGGAGATTGGTTATTTCCGCGTCCCTTTCTTTCAATTCGGAGGACAAGCGGAAAACCATTTTCGCGGTATCTATTTCGGTTTCCTTTAATATGTCATCAAAGTCGTTTGGCTCTATATTTCTTGGCATAATAGTCTCTCAGCTATCGCGGTCTCAACTTATGAAGCTTTTGGCGATTGAGCATCGTCCGCTATTTTCCTTTCTCGGTTAATTTCTTTATCTTCTCTTCGTACTGCTCTTTTAACTCCGCGTTTTTTTGATTCCAATATTCATAAAGCTGAGTTTCTTTTTTTTGATATTCCTCGGCATACTCCTCTTCTTTTTGGCAGATGAGCATGGTGAGTTTATTCTTTTTATCTTCCAGTTCCTTGAATTTATTTTTAATTTTTACTTCCACTTCATTGCGGGTTTTTTCAAGGACGGCTCTGGATTTTTCAATTTCCCCGTAATAAAATTGTTCCATTTCTTGCCGTTTTTTTTGAAATTCTTCATCAAGCTTTAATTTGTAATCTTTGTTTTTGGATAATTCTTTTTCAAATTTTTGATTTATAATTATGTCCTTTTTTTCAAAGGCGGATCTTAACGATTGTCTCTCTTTGTTTAAGATTTCAATTTTTTGGCCTTCCCATTCACTTTGATTTGTTTCCCATTCATTTGTAAGTTTGGATTTCATCTCATTTTGATTTTTTTCAAGTTCATTTTCTTTGGTTTTGAAATGATTTTCCAGTTCTTGGCGTCGTTTATAGAAATTCTTTTCATAGTTGTCTATAAATTTCTTTTCTTTTTCCAGATAATCGGTTTCAAGCTTGCTCATTTTATTTGTAAAAACAGTGTCCAAATCTTTTTCCTTTTTAGCGCGCGTTTTTTCAAGCTCGGTCTCTTTTTGGTCAAATTGCAGGGATAATTTTGACAAGATTTCTTCTTTTTCTTTTTCAGAATTGGCAATCCAATCGTCTATCTTAGTTTGATAATAAGTTTTAAGTTCCATTTCTTTTTGCTTTAATTCTTCAAAGCGCTTGGCATATTGTTTGTCGGCCTCAGAGCGGTGCTCCAAAAGCGTTTTGTGCATTTCTTGCTGGGCATCGCCCATTTTTTGAAGATTCTTATGTTCCTTATCTTGTAATTCTTGATAAAGCCTTATTTTTAACTGGCTATATTCTTCTTCCAGCTTTATTCTTATTTTGTCCAGCTCAAGTTTTTTGTTCTCCAAATCAATCTGAGCCTTTTTATTCGTTTCTTGGATGTTTTTCTTTTCTTCATTCAAGTCGGCTTCAAAATCCAGGCGCGCTTTGTCAATTCTATTTTCAGCTTCCTCTTTCAGTTTTTCTTTTTCTCTTTTTATGGCTTCGTATTTCTTATCATATTCTTCAATAAGTAGGCGTTCTTTGCCGGCTATTTTTTTCTCGATGGCTTGTTGTTCGTACCGGAGGCTTTTTTGAAGTTTATCCGAAAGTTCTTTCTCTTTTAGCGCCAAAGACTCTTCATAATGAGTTTTCATTTCTTCATTTGCTTTCTCAAGCTTACGCTCTTTATTGAGCAGAGTGGTTTCTTTTTGTTTAAATTCTTCAAGCAGCGTTTCTTTTTTATTCTCTAAAATTGTTTCAAGTTCCGTTTCTTTTTTAATCAAATTTTTATCAAAATTATTTTGAGCTTCAATTTCATGTTGAGCGTATTTGAGTTTCAGTTCATCTTCAAATTGAACGAATTTTTCTTTAAGTTTTGACCGGTAGATTGAAAATTCTTCTTTCAGAGCTTCTCTTTCGGTATGAAGAGTTTGTTCTTTTTCGAGTAGCTGGTTTTCATTTTCCGTTGTTTGTGTGATTTTTAGGTTTTCTTGAAGTTTGTCGTAGTGTTTGATTAGGCTTTTTTCTTTGTTTTTATACGCATCCTCAATAGATTGTTTAACAAGTTCGACTCTTTCTCCATAGGACTTTTCAATATCTTGTTTGGCAGATTCAATTTCCAAAGCCTGCTTTCCCATCCAGTCATTTTGTTCTTTAAGTATTAACGCTCTAAGCTTTTCTTCTCTTAATTTAGATTGGGCTTCAAGCCGTTCTTTAGCCGCTTTTAATTTGGGTTCATTTAAAGCGGTTAATTCCTTCTCTCTGTCTTGCCAGTCCTTTTCCCATTTTCTGTTAATTTCATCCACATTGCTTTGAATTTCTTTTTGGTTTTCTTTCGCGATATTGCTCCATTTTTCGCGTATATGTTCAATCGCTTCTTGATATGATTTATTGGTGTCCGAGTCATGTTTCTTGATTATTTCCACCACTTGCGCTTCCATATGTAAGCGCATATCAACATATTCTCCCTCGCGTTTTTGAATATAATCCTGCAGGCGGTTTCTTATTTCGGAAACTTCTCTTTGGTGATTTTCTTTTAAAACGGATATTTCCACCTCTTTTTCTTCTTTTATTTCATTTTCTTTTTTTTCAAGCTCTTGAAGTATTGTTTCATGTTTTTGAGCTGAATGTTGTTCCAACTCTCGGATTTTATTTTCATAAGATTGTTCAAACTCGGTTTTCTTAGCTTCATAAGTTTCATTCATTTCACTGAGTTTCTTCTCTCTTTCAATTCCGGATTGTTTCGAGAAATCATCGCTTTTCTTTAAAAATTCATCTTCAAGTTTAATTCTAAAGACTTCAAGCTGTTCTTCTTTCGATTTATATAGTTCGGCAAATTCACGCATTTTGCGGTCATATCTTTCGCTTAGCGCCAGTTCCTCTTGAGCCAATCTAGCATGATGGCCTTCAGTTAATTTAACTTCAAGCTCTTCATATTTTTGGCGAATGGCAAGTTCTCTATTGGCCAAATTATCCTCATGTTTAGTTAAAAGCGCTTTTAATTCTTCCTCTTTTCGTTCCGTATCCTGGCTGTTTTTTTCGATAGCGTCCAGTTTGAATTTTCCTATATCCGCTTCTCTTCCGGCGAGTTCCGCTTTAAGAGCTTTTATTTCTTCTTCCAATTGGGCTTTTGCTTGTCTCCAATGAGCCATTTCCTCATTGATGATTTGATTGCGCAGTTTGGATTTAAGGTCGGATTCCATTGCCTGTTGGCTTTTCCAATTTTCTTCCCATGTTCTTATTGTGCTTTGCCATTTTTTTACGGTTTCTTCTTTGTGGTCCAATTGTTTGGTTAAAGAGTTGATGATATTGGTTTTATTGCGAGTGTCATCTTTCATTTTGGCAGATGAAGCCTCAAGAAGTTCAAGCCGCTCCACAGCCCACTTTAAGGCGAATTTCGCGGTATCCATGTCTGTAATTGCCGAAGGATCAAGATTCGGTCTATGTTCCATTACTCCTCCATTACTGTAGGTGTCGTATCAGGCGTTATATTTACCAGACGGCCCTAAAACGGTCAAAATATCAAAAATAAATAAACCCATTCTTTTACATTATAAAAATAAAACGGTATAACAATTAAAATTATACAATAAGATGTATTGAATAAATATTAAATCCTTGTGAAAAAACATTGTAAATAAATGAGGGCTGGGCTAAGTGAACATAAGCGGTTCAATTTTATTTCACGACAAATAACTATGCGTCCTATGTGGTTTATATCACAAGACAGTCATAGAATCTAAATTCAAGATTATTTTAAGGAAAAGCGATTTTAATGTGGTAAAAATCGTTTATGCTTTCGGTTTTATCACACGACCGCTTTTTATGCAACTTGTGCATACTAAAACGGATTGGACTTTACCATCAAGCACTAATCTCTGTTTTTGAAGATTAGGTTTAAAAACCCTTTTGGTAGCCGTATGAGAATGGCTATAAGAGTTTCCCGAATGTTTGGCTTTTCCACAGATTTTACATTTAAAAGACATAGATGATATTGTACAAAAATACAATTTAACCTCCAAATAATAAATGGGGTCAGACCCCATTTATTGTATAATACGCTTATGCCAAGAACGGAGAGAATAGATATTGGAAACCATGTCTACCATGTTTTAAATAGGGCAAACGCCAGAGCGCGAATATTTGATTGCGACAAGGATTATCAGCTTTTTGAAAATACGCTTGAAGAGGCGGCAGGGAAATATGATATGCGGATTTTATCTTATTGTCTTATGCCAAATCACTGGCATCTGGTTCTTTATCCAAAGAAAGATGGAGACATGGCGAGATTTATGGGGTGGATTGGCGGTACTCATACAATAAGGTGGCATGCCGCAAAAGGAAATATCGGGCAAGGTCATCTTTATCAAGGCAGATATAAATCGTTTCTCTGTCAAAATGATAATCATTTTCTGTCTCTTTCTCGGTATGTGGAGAGCAATGCTAAAAGAGCGAATTTAGTTAAAAAAGCGGAAAACTGGAAGTGGTCCAGTTTATGGCGAAGGATGAATGGAACAGCCAAACAAAAAGAGCTTCTCTCAATATGGCCGATGGTAATGCCTAAAGGTTATTTAAACCGGCTTAATCAATTACCTGCAAAAGATGTGGAAGAAAATATTAAAAAATCCGTTCTTAAAGGTGTTCCCTATGGCGGTGGCGATTGGGTAAGTAAAACGGTTAAAAATTTCGGGCTTGAACAAACATTAAGGAAAGTGGGGCGACCGAAAAAAAATGGGGTCTGACCCCATTTACAGGAGATTGTTTATGAAATCACATACCGCGTATTTATGGATAAACACTGACAAACGATATGAAATTGTGCATATTACCAATCAGGTGGAAGAAGAGCTTAAGAAAAGCGGCGTAAAAGAGGGCTTGTGTTTAGTGAATGCCATGCATATAACGGCAAGCGTTTTTATAAATGATAATGAAAGCGGTTTACATAAGGATTATCTTAAATGGCTTGAAGAGTTGGCTCCCTTTTCAAAAGACGGCTATAATCATAATTTAACCGGTGAAGACAATGGCGACGCTCATTTAAAAAGAACCATTATGGGGCGCGAGGTGGTTGTGGCTATTACAAACGGCAAGCTTGATTTTGGGCCTTGGGAAAGAATTTTTTACGGTGAATTTGACGGCCGCAGGCGCAAGAGAATTTTAATTAAAATAATTGGGGAATAAAATGAAAAGAAGAGTTTTTTATCATGATACCGATTGCGGGGGCGTGGTTTATTACGGTAATTATCTTAAGTTTTTGGAAGAGGCCAGAGGGGAATGTTTGGAAGACTTTGGTTTTTCTGTAAAAAAATTGATGGATGAGGGCGTATGGTTTGTGGTTAAACGCCAGGAGATAGATTATAAGTATCCCGCTTTTTATGATGATACGCTGGATATAAAAACATGGATTAAGGAAATGAGCGATTTTAGAATACAATTTGCTTATGAAATAAAAAACCAGTCCGGGCGCTTAGTGGTTAAGGCCATAACCGATATGGTCGCTGTCGGCAAAGATTTAAAAATGATTGAGATGCCAGAGTTTCTTAAAGAAAAACTTAAGTCCCAGAATTAAATAAATCAAATTAATCTTCTTTTAGTATCGTCACCTTTCCAAAGGTTGAAAGCGGTTTGTCAAATTTCTTTGAATTACCGATAACAAATATTAGGGCATTGTCAGGGTCAAGAATTTTTTTTGAAGTTTTCAAAACATCATCTCGGGTGATTTTTGCCATTTCTTTGGTGTAATTATCCAAATAATCTTTTGGATATCCGTAAAGTTCATAGGAAGCTCTTTCTTCCATTAAGCTGAAGGGTGTGGGAAATCTAAAAACAAAAGAATTTATTATGGAGCTTTTAGCTATATTTAATTCTTGAACGCTTACATTTTTTTCTTTCATTAATTGAAATTGTTTCAGCATTTGTTCAAGAGCTTGAGAATAGGTTTCCGGTTTTGTGCCGCAATAGGCAAATACAAAGCCATAATCGGGGCGCTTGGCAAAGTAGCTGTAAACGGCATAAGCAAGTCCTCTTTTTGTTCTTATTTCAGTTGTAAGTCTTGAAGAAAAGCTTCCACCACCCAAAATATGGTTTGCGACATTTAAAGGAAATTCTATCGGGTCATGTCTTTTAATGCCTTTTTGAACGAGTACTATATAGGTTTGGGCAATGTCTTTTTCTATAAAGTAGATATGCTTTTCCTTTTTAATTTTTACCGCCGGTATTTTAGGAAAATTTACTTTACCTTGTTTCCAGGAAGAAAAAGCATCGTTTAATTTTTCCAATATTTCTTTCTCGCTTTTAAAATCTCCGCTTACGGCAAGAATCATATTGTTGGGTTTATAAAAGTTTGAATGAAAGTTTTTCAAATCGGATTTATTTATGGCTTTAATAGTGCCGGGTTCCGTTCTCCAACCATAAGGATGATTTTTGCCATAAAACATTCTCATAGCTTCTCTTGTAGCTTGAGAATTGGGCTTGTCATTTCTCCTTCTGATGCCTTCCAGCATATCATCTTTAAAGAGTTTTACTTTATCATTATTAAAAGTGGGATTTATTAAAACATCATTGTATATATCAAATACCTTTTTAAAATCCTTGGAAAGGCAGCGCATAGACACTTCACTTTCCTCACTATATGCTCTTGAATTTATTGAAGCGCCGGAAAATTCCAGAATTTTATCTATTTCTTCCGGTTTATATTTTAATGTTCCGCCGTCTTTTAATAGGTCTGCGGTTAGTTCGGCAAGGCCGATTTTATCTTTAGTGTCATAAAATTTACCGGTTTTTATTTTTGCGGAGATATTTATTATAGGGAGAGTGTTATCTCTTAATATATAAACTATCATTCCATTTTTAAGTATGTGTCTAGCGCCTTGCGGAGGAGAAAAATCCAAAGGTTTGGATTTTGGAAGCCTGGGCTTTACCGCGTGCAATGATGAGGCAAAAACCAAGAGAGAGGAACCCAGTATTAAAGTTTTCAAAATATGTTCTTTCATTATAATTCTCCTTAAAAATAAATTATTTCTTTTCCGGCATTCTTAAAAATACAATGGTTTTATTTTCTTTTGTCAGATATTTTTGAGCCGCTTTGGAAATATCTTCAGGCTTTAATTTTTTTATTTTTTCCAACATTATCCAATCATTTTTCCAATCGCCAAGAATTTGCTGGCTGGAAGATAAATTCTCGGCCATACCGGAATTGGATTCAAGTTGTTTTATCAAGCTCGCCTCATAATTATTTATTATTCTATCCATTTCCCATTTGGTCGGCGCTTCTTTTTTTACTTTTTCAATTTCTTCCACGATGGCATTCTCAACGGCTTCAAGCGTATGCGGTTTTTTTGGCGCCGCCGCTATAATGAATAATGAAGGATAGCGGTTTCCCGGTGTTGAATGATATGAGCCCGCATAGAGAGCTATTTTTCTTCCCTCAACAATGGTTTTATAGAATCTTCCGGTTTTTCCGCCTGAAAGCACTTCGCTTAACACTATGAGAGCGGGCATATCCTCGCTGTCAAAACCTTCATTATGAAAGCCCATTCTAAGCATAGGTTGAGCTTTGAAAAAAACATTTATTCTTTTTTCCGCTTTCTGCTTGGGTTCCTTCGTGTAATCCGTGGAGGGAATATTTTTTCTTTTCCATGAACTGAAATATTTTTTAGCAAGTTTGATAACCTCAATGGGATTAATATCTCCAACTATCGCCAAGGTGGCATTATTGGGGGCGTAAAATTTTCCGAAGAAGTTTTTGGCATCAGTCGCGCTATATTTTTTTAAATCATCACTCCACCCGATGGTGGGGTTTTTATATGGATGAGCGACAAAGGCATGTGAAAATAATGCTTCCCATAAAACTTTATTTGGACTTGATTCTCCCATTTTTTTCTCTTCCGTAACCACAGCTCTTTCCATATAAAATTCGCGCAGAACCGGATTTTTGAATCTATCGCTTTCAATAATCATCCAATCTTCAAGCCTATTGGAGGGAAGAGATACCATATATGTCGTATAGTCCGTGGCGGTTCCGGCATTAAGTCCGGTTGAGCCAAGTTCTTTATATATTTTTATATATTCATTCTTTATAATGTATTCATCCGCTTCTTTTAGAAGTTTTTTAAAATCGATTTCAAGCTGTTTTATTTTTTCTTCATTCCGGTTTTTCTTGCCTTTTTCCAGAGTAAGTATTTCATTAGCTTTTTCAATTTTTTCCAATACAACTTTTTCTTTCTTATAGTTCAAAGCATTAATGGTTTTGGTTCCCTTGAAGGCCATATGTTCGGCCATATGGGCAAGTCCGGTTTTGCCTTGTTCATTATCCACATTACCGGCTTTAAAGGTCATATTAAAGGAGATTATCGGTGAAAAATGCTTTTCAAGTATTAAAATTTTAAGGCCGTTTTTAAGAGCATAAGAAATGACTTTCGGCATTTTGGGATCTTTTTCCACTATGGCTCCCATTTTCTCAAGTTCGCTCATTTTGTCTCCTTTATTCTTAACCGCATAGGTGGGCGCGCACATTAAAAGCGTTAAAGATATTAAAGTGAATAATTTCATTTAGCCTCCGATACTATTGTAATTATAACATTGTATTAAATTTAGGCTTGATAAATCTCTCCAATAAATCATTTTCAAGAAAATAATATTTTCTCTAATCGGCCCAAAAAAGTTATACTTTAGACAGTGAAAGCTCAATGTCCGAGCTAAAAATATTTTAATATTAAAGGAAACA
>DAOWCC010000030.1 GCA_030639665.1 Elusimicrobiota bacterium
GGTGAGAGGGATATCGGTATCCAGCATGGTGGTTATCACATCCACGAAGGGAACTCCCGCCAATATTCCATTATAAAGCTTTGGAGCCATATTGCTTATCGCGCCCATCAACAAGCCTCCGGCGCTTCCGCCTTCGGCGTAAATATGTTCGGGCGATGAGTAGCCTTCGCTTACAAGAAACTTTGTGGCGTCGATAAAATCATAAAAAGTGTTTTTCTTTTTTAATAATTTGCCGTCGTCATACCAATGCCTGCCCATTTCAGAACCGCCTCTTATATGGGCTATGGCGCATATAAAACCTCTGTCCAATAAAGTCAATCTGACTGTGCTGAAATAAGGTTCCGAGCTTGAGCCGTAAGAGCCGTAAGAATATATGTGAAGGGGATTTTTGCCGTTCTTAATCATGCCTTTTCTATAAACGATGGACATGGGAACTTTTACGCCGTCTCTGGATTTAAACCACAATCTTTTGGAAACATAATTTTCCGGTTTAAAATCGCCCAATACTTCCTGCTGTTTTTTCAGTTTCTTTTTTCTTGTCCTCATATTATAATCATAGACGGAATCCGGCGTAGTAAGGGATTCATAAGTAAATCTTAAAACTTTGCTGGCATAATCGGGATTGCCGCCGATATCCACGATATAAGCGGGATCGTTGAATTTTATATTATGCTCTTTCTTGCCGTCTCTCTCTATTATCCGCAGAGCGCCAAGGCCGTTTTTTATCTCTTTGACAATCAGATGTTTTTTATAAACATCAATATATTCCACAAGCACATCTTTTCTATGCTCGACAATATCCGTCCAATGGGTTTTATCGGTTTTATCTTTCGGGCAGGTTGAAACCTTAAAGTTTTTCGCCTTGTCATTATGCGTAATATAAAACACATCGCCGCCGTCATCAATATCATATTCAAGTTTTGGCCGCCGCTTATAAAAAAGCTTAAATTCTCCGTCGGGATTGTTGGCGTCCAAAATTCTATACTCGGAGGAAAGCGTTGCCGCTATGCTCATGAATATATATTTATCCGTTTTTGATTTTCCCAGACCGATATCAAAGGTGTCGTCTTTCTCAAAAAAGATTTCTTTGTCTTTTTTTGAGCCCAAAACATGTTTTAAAACTTTTTCCCAGCGTAATGTTTTTGGATTTTGCTTAACATAAAAAATCGTTTTATTATCATTGGCCCAAGCCAGATTACCCGCCGTGTTTGAAATCTTTTCCTCAAGAATTTTACCCGTAGTCAAATCTTTGAAATAAATGGTGTAAAATCTTCTGCCTTTGGTATCGACGACAAAAGCTATTTTTTTATGGTCAAATGAAACTTTTGGAAAACGGACATTACAAAAGGCATGCCCTTTGGCTATTTTATTTACATCCAGAATTATTTCTTCAGCGGCTTTCAGTGTTTTATGTTTTCTGGCGTATATCGGATATTCCTTCCCTTTTGTGTAGCGGCTGTAATAATAATATTCGCCGTCTTTAACGGGAACGGAAGAATCGTCTTTCTTAATCCTTGATTTCATTTCAGTAAAAAGTTTTTCCTGAAATTTATCCGTATGCTTCATTACGGATGCGGCATAAGCGTTTTCGGCTTTCAGATATTTTGTAACCTTCGGATTTTTTCTTTCTTTAAGCCAGAAATAATTATCTATTCTCTCATGGCCCAGATGTTTGATTTTGTGGAGGATTTTTTCAGCTACGGGCGGTTCAATCGCCTGGACTGCTTGTGTTGTAATAGTCATAAAAAAAACTCCCGTTAAAATAACCGCTTTAATTAAATTTCGCATGGAAACCTCTTTTGTTTTTTTGATATTTGGAATTTCCCTTTATATTCCTATTCTCGCGAGCAAAACGCATATTTCATTTACCACTTGGACAAGCTGAGGGTGAGAGGCTTCAAAACTCTTAACGGAATGTTCCAAACCGTTTATGGATAAATCCTGAAGTTCGGAAACCTTTTTATCTCTGCCGGCTTCATGAAAAGCGGCTTCGGCAAAATGAGTTAAGCTTTTGGCCTCATCGATTTTATCTTGACTGATAGAGCCTATTTCGGCTTTTAGCTTTTCGAGCAAACGAATAAGCTCGGCCTTATTCTTGGGATTTTGCGTTTCAATTTTATTACTGATATCTTCAAGTCTTTTTAAAGTATCTTTAAGCATAGTATTCTCCATGATTAAGGCAATGAACACATTGCCAGTTTAAAGTTTAGAGAAAGGTTCTCGTCTTTTATTTCTTGCTACTCTCTGATTTCTCTCTATGCTATAATACTATTTTGAACGAAACTTATACAGCCATATGAAAACTCAAATTTCCATCTCTTCGAAAAAAAACATAAATTCAGGGTGTAAAACAATTCAACACAGATTAGGCAATTTGTTTAAACAAAAGAAATTAAGCCTTTCGGCGGCGGAATCCTGCACGGGCGGATTTATATCAAAATTGATAACCGAAGTGGCCGGAAGCTCAATTTATTTTAAAGGAGGCTTAACGGCCTATTCAAATGAAATAAAACTCAATGTGCTTGGAGTAAAGAAAAAAACACTGGCTTCTTTCGGAGCCGTTTCAAAAGAATGCGCCTTTGAAATGGCCGCGCGCGCGAAAAAAATATTTAAAACCGATTTCGCCGTATCAACAACCGGCATAGCCGGACCAAGCGGAGCAACCGCTAAAAAACCGGTAGGTCTTGTTTATTTCGGCTTGGCCGCGCCCAAGGAAACAAAAACTTATAAAAAAGTATTTAAAGGCGACAGAAAACATATTCAAAAACAGGCGGCGCATTTTGCTTTAAATCTACTTCTAAAAGGATGCTAAATCATGAAAACACTTAAACAAACAAATCTCTTAATTTTGGCGGCAATTATGTGCGCGGCTATCGCTTGCGCTAAAGAAAATAAAGAAACCGGTAACTCAAAAAAAGAAATTCAGGTTTCAACTCAAAAAGGAAAAAAGATGTCTGAAACCACACCCGCGTATAAAAGGAAAATAATAAAAACCGGAAAAATCAAAACTCCTTATCAAAAAAAGGAAACCTACTTTTCTCTTCCAAACAGAAACGGAGGAACGATAGATTTGGCAAACTATGCCGACAAACCCGTTATACTGATTTTCTTTGCCGAATATTGCCATTATTGTAAAAAGGCCGCTCCGTTTATGAAAGAAATTTATGATACCTATATGGATAAAGGACTCATTATTTTAGGTGTCAGCGTGGATGCCAATAAAGATTCGGCGAATAAATTTGCCAATGAACGAAACCTGAATTTTCCTATCGCCTATGACGGCGCGACCATATCAAGGCAATACAAAACGAGAGGCGTGCCTTATATCTTTATTTTCAATAACAAACATGAGATTATGGATTTTTGGGCGGGCTATGATAAATCTTTTGACGCTGAAATAATCGAAACTATAGCTGAAGTTTTAAAATAAATTAATCCGCCTTAGGCGGAAACTTATTTAACGCAGAGTGCACAGAGATTATACATAGAGTCCGCAAAGTTTTTTATTCTCTTATTTTTCTCCGCGTTCTCCGAGAATTCATCCGCGAACTTCGCTGCCTGCCCGCCAATACTGTAGTGGAGGGTTTAATTCGTATTATGTGTTTTTTGCGGTTTTTTATTTATTGCCGAGAAGAGATTTATATAAAGCGGCGAATTCTTTTTTGTATTTTCTCGCCAATCTTTTGGTAGGCCTGTATTTTATTCTGAGAAAATTTATAAACTTGCCGTTACGCTTCATTCTAAAATCCAAATGCGGCCCGGTGGACATGCCTGAAGATCCCACATATCCGACAATATCTCCCTGTTTAACTCTTTTTCCAACTCTTAAGCCTTTGGCATATCTGCGAAGATGCGCGTAAGTGGTAACATAACCGGCGCTGTGCTTAACCGAGACAAATCTGCCATAGCCGCCTTTCCAGCCTTTAAATGTAACTCTTCCACTCGCGACAGAGGAGACGGGAGTGCCGATGGGCGCGGCATAATCTATACCGAGATGAGGCCTGACATATTTAAGAATGGGATGATACCTGCGATGAGTAAAAAAGGAGGAAATTCTTCTATAATGCAAAGGCGCTCTTAAAAACATGCTTCTCATGGACTCGCCCTTTTTATTGTAATAACTGTCCTTAAATTTAACCGCGGTTTTTTTGCCCGCTAAGGACCCTTGATAAGTCGCGGCAAGAATTTTTTTATCTACTATTTTTCCTTTATCCGTTTTTTTAATCTCATAAATAACGGTGTATTTGTCATTTTTTCTTACTTCCGTCAAAAAATCAACCGTCCATGAAAAAACATCCGCGAAATCTAAAATTGTTCCCGCCGGAACGGTTGGTATCATTGAATTCCATAAAGAAGAAGATATCACGCCCTCGGACTTAATGATTTCTGAAGTTATGTTTACCGGTTTAACGCTTCCGACAAAACCATCTTTTTTTCTGAAAACCAGATAATCTTTAAGCTTGCGGCGAATACTTACATATTTAAAAACGCCTGAAGTTGACATTATAACCGAATATTCATCGTCCGACCTCAAGCGCCTTAAATTAAAAAACTTTGAGTAGGCCTTACATATCTTGAATTTTTCTTTTTCGGAAAGGCCAAAACCGTATAAAGCGTCATTAAGACCGGTCTTAAATGTTCCCGTTGAAATGATGAGAGAATTAACTTCGGTCATTTTGGAAAGCTTTATATTTTCAGTATAACGATATACGGAAAGCAATATCATGGCTATCAGTATGAGTCCGAAAGCAATCGCAAGCTGTTTAATCTTTTTAAATTCCATCATTTTTCCCATTACTATATCTTGATTTATTACTCCGTTTTTTTTACCCTATTGCCGAATTACATTGTTGCCAACTACTTAGCAATATAAATATTCATCCACCAATTTTTTAATTTCGTCTTCCTTGCCATAAAGCGTCTCGCTTAAATTCTTATCATCATAGCTTTTCAGCCTTTTTATGGTTGAATCTATGACGGAACTTGAAAACACTCCGTGTTTTTCATATATGGTTCTATCCGCTTTAAGGCTATCAGCGGAATCAAAACAAGATGAGGGCAAACTTCCAAATTTCGCGTTTCCTTTTTTTGAATTTTTATCCGCGAAAAACTTTTTGGAAACCTCAGCGCTGTTTTTCATTTCAAAACCATGCCTTGCCGCGACGCAAAGCCCCGCGAGAAACAAATGAATATTCGCCGAACCGTCGGCGGAACGAAACTCAACCGTTTGTCCGTGTTCGGTTTTAAAATTCACATTATTTATGCCGGGATTAATATCTCCCGCCATATTGCCGGCCTTATACCAACTGAGCGGAACCCTGACAAGAGCGGATCTGTCGCGGAAACCCCAGCAAATTTTAGTCGGCGCTTCTTGATGAGGCACAAGGCGCAAATAAGAAGTGGGAACCGTATTGCCAAAGGCCGTAAGCGATTTGGCCAATGACATATAGCCGCTTATGGTTTTTTTGGCATTAAGACTTAAATCGCCTTTTTCAATCATCGCGTTTTTTCCGTTTTTAACAAGACATGTGTGAAAATGAAGTCCGCTTCCCGCGTGACCGACGGAAATTTTGGGAGCGAAAGAGAGCGTGACTCCGTATTTATAGCCTATGGACGAAAGTATCCACTTGGCTATGGTCAATTGATCGGCGGCATCAACGGCGTTAACGGGCAAGAACTCAATTTCCTGCTGGCTCATTTCATCATCTTGCGTTCTGATAAAACCGACTTCGCTATGGCCGTATTTTAATTTTCCGCCCGCTCCGCTGATAGCATCCATAGCTTCACATCTTAAGGCCTCCCATTTCGCGAAAGGATAAGCTTCATGATAGCCTTTTTGAGCGTTCATGGGATAAAGCGGGTCTTTAGGCGCTATCACATAATATTCAAGTTCGCCCAAGGCGTGAAATTCATAACCCGTTATTTTTTTAAAGGCCCTTTCAGCTTGACTTAAAATATTCTCGGGAGAACTTTCAAAAGGTTTTCCTTCAGGCGTATAAAACGAACACAGCAATTCCAAGGTGGGCACCGAAGAAAACGGATTTAGAAAAGCGGTCTTATATTTTGGCACAACATATAAATCGCTTGATGACGAATCAATATTTTTAAAAAGACTGGAACCGTCAACTCGCTCTCCGGCTGAAAGAACTCTATCCAGATATTTGGAGCTTGAAACGGAAAAATTAAGAGTTTTTAATTTCCCATCGCCGCCGACATATCTGAAATTAAGCATCCTTATCTCATTGCCCTCAATAAATTTGATTATATCTTTCTTCGTGAAATTGCGGGGGTCTTTATTGAGATATTTAGCGACTTTATTGGCTTGTATTTGCATAATTAATCTCCGATTTTTTAATATAGACGCGATTAAAGATAATAACAAGTTTAAAAGAACCAAATCAATAATTATTATAATCCATGATTATTTTAAAGACTTTATTTTTGTTTTCCTTAAGAAATTTTGCTACAATGACAGGAATATTTCACATTTTCTCGTCGTGAATCAAGAATTATTAATTTTAGATTTATTATTAATCATTTTGAGGTGGTGGCAATTATGAACAAAGAAATATTCGAGGGAGTGGTATTTGACCTTGACGGAGTAATCACCAAAACCGCGAAACTTCATTTCCAAGCATGGAAATCAATGTTTGACGGATATTTAAAACTGGTTCAAGAACGGGGGGGATCGGATTTCAAAGAATTTACGCATGAAGATGATTATTTGCCTTTTGTTGACGGCAAACCGCGTTATGAGGGAGTAAAAAGCTTCCTTAATTCCCGCCAAATAGATTTGCCTTTCGGCGATGTAAACGACGCTCCCGATAAAGAAACCGTATGCGGCTTGGGAAATAAAAAAAATGTCGAATTTGTTCAATACTTAAAAGACGGAAAAACGGAAGTTTATCCCAGCACAATCAAACTCGTAAAGGAACTGATAAAAAAAGGAATGCGAGTCGGCGTGGCCTCTTCATCAAAAAATTGCGCCGATATATTGAATTATGCCGGCATAAGCGATTTATTTGAAACCGTGGTGGACGGAAAAGTTTCGGCTTCGCTCGGTTTGAAAGGAAAACCCGAGGGAGACATATTTGTTAAAGCCGCGCGAAACATGAACATCGAGCCCGCGCGCTCCATTGTGGTGGAAGACGCAACTTCCGGAGTAGAGGCGGGGAGAAACGGAGGATTCGGATTGGTTATCGGAATCGCCAGAGAAAACAATACCGATGATTTGCTTAAAGCGGGAGCCGATATTGTCGTTAGCGATATGGAAGATTTGGAAGGCATGGATATGGATAAATTTTTATTTAAACAGCCTTCCTATTTATTTGATTTCTGGGATAAAGCTCCCGATAAAATTTTAACGGAAAAAGGCGAATTAAAATCTTCGTCAAATAAAGTTTTTCTCAATCCGCTTTTCTTTAAAAAAGCGAAAACTTTTTTCTCAAAAGAAAAGAAAACCGTGTTTTTTCTGGATTATGACGGCACCTTAACGCCGATTGTCGATAAACCGTCCATGGCCGTTCTCGCGCCCGAAATGAAAGAAACTTTAATCGCTTTAAATAAAAAATTTCAAGTGGCCGTCGTAAGCGGCAGGTCAAGGGAAGCCGTGGAAGATCTTGTGGATATAAAAGAACTTTTATACGCGGGAAACCACGGCTTTGATATTAAGGGCCGGGAATTGGAACTGATTATGCCCGAAGTTCAAAAATTCATGCCTTTAATTGAAAAAATCACGAAAGAACTGGTTTCCAAACTGGGCTCTATCAAAGGCTGTATAATAGAAAAAAAGAAATTCAGCGCCGCCGTTCATTACCGTCTGGTAAATGAAGAAGACTTCCTTGAGATAAAACAAGAAGTTGAATCCATTTTAAGCAGGGAACCGTCTCTCAGAGTAATGAATGGGAAAAAAGTTTTTGAATTGCTGCCCGAACTTGACTGGGATAAAGGCAAGGCCTTAATGTGGATAATGAAAGCCCTGAATATATCCTGGGACACTCATAATGTGATTTATATCGGCGATGACACTACGGATGAAAACGCGTTCAGAATTTTAAAAACCCGAGGCGCTGGGATTTTGGTTTCATCAAAAGCAATCGCGTCTTTCGCCGATTTTTTCGTCAGTTCCACGAATGAAGTAAAAAAATTATTCGAAGCGGTAATCAGCGAAGCAAATATGGATTAAGGGATATGGATTAAAATTGCACTAATCCTTGTTTCTTCACGGGGAGTTTCTATGAAAAAAACAGAAGACAAATGGAAAATATCTTATGAAAATTATTCTCCGACAAAAGAAAAACTGAGAGAAACCTTATGCGGTTTGGGCAATGGTTATTTGGGGCTGAGAGCCTGTTCGCCGGAACATACTGCCGCTATCCATCATTATCCGGGAATTTATATCTCTGGCCTGTATAACCGCCTGAAAACTCCCATCAACGGAAAAATAATAGTAAATGAAGATATGGTAAATTGTCCCAATTGCCTGTTTATGACTTTTAAAATAGGCGATGGAGAATGGTTTACGCCCGGCTCAAATGAATTGCTGTCTTTTCATCAAGAGCTTGATATGAAAACGGGCTTATTGACGCGCGATATTCTTTTTCAAGATCCCGACGGAAACAAAACTCTGCTCAAAGTTTTGCGCATTGCGAGCATGGAAAACCCTCACCTGATCGCGATGAAATACAGCATCACTCCGCAAAACTACAGCAATAAAATCACAGTGCGCACCATGCTGGACGGAAGAACGCGCAATGTGGGGGTGGACAGATATAAAAGCCTTAATTCTCAGCATTGGCGCGTAAAAGACCTTGGGTCGTTTGGAAGAAAAGGCGCTTATCTTTACGCTTCAACCACTTCAACAAAAATAAATCTGTTTGAAATTTCAAAAACAAAAACACTCCGCGGAGATAAAGAAATTCCGACGCAAAAAAATGTGTTTATAAGAGATGAAAAAGCCGTCATCAAGGATATCTCATTTTCCGCTAAAAACAAAAAAACTTATCACACCGAAAAAATAGTTTTTCTCCATATCTCGAAGGACGCTTCTCCGGACGAACCCAATAAATTGGCTCAAGACGCCTTTAAAAACAATCCCTCGTTTGATATTTGCTTTGAAAACAGCAAAAAAGCGTGGGCGGCTTTATGGAAAAAAGCGGATATGGAAATTAAGGGAGACGCCGAAGCTCAAAAACTATTACGGCTGCATACTTTTCATCTTCTTCAAACAGCCTCGCCCCATACCGCTAAAATGGATGTCGCCATACCGGCCAGAGGCCTGCAGGGCGAAGCTTATCGCGGCCATATTTTTTGGGATGAAATATTCATTATGTCGTTTTATGATTCCCATCTGCCCGATATAACAAAAACAACAATTTTATATCGCTATAATCGCCTTAAAGCGGCGAGAACAGCCGCGAAAAAAGCCGGCTATCAGGGAGCGATGTTCCCGTGGCAAAGCGCCGGCACCGGCAGTGAAGAAACTCAAATCCTTCACCTCAATCCTCTCTCGGGAAAATGGGGAGACGACCATAGCCATCTTCAAAGACATATTTCTTTTGCCATCGCCTATAATCTATGGCGGCATTTTCAACAAACCTATGATCTTGATTTTCTCATCAGCCATAGCGCGGAAGTTTTATTATCCATAGCGCAATTTGTCGCTTCTCTGACGGTATTTGATAAAAAAGACGGCCGTTATCACACGCATAATCTTATGGGCCCCGATGAATTCCATGAAAAATTGCCGGACTCAAAAACTTATGGCCTCACGGATAATGCCTACAGCAATTTTATGATTGTCTGGATACTTCTGGCGGCAAAGGAATCCATATCTCTCTTGCCTCAAGAAGACAGAAAAAGAATATTCAGGAAAATCGGTTTGAAAGAAGCTGATTTTCCGCGCTGGCAGGACATTACCGAAAAAATGAATATAATCATTAACAAAGACGAGATAATAAGCCAATTTGACGGCTATTTCAAACTTAAAGAAGTGGATTATAAGAAGTATAAGCGAAAATATAAAGACATCCACCGCATGGATAGAATTTTAAAAGCCGAAGGAAAATCACCCGACGATTATAAGCTTTCGAAACAAGCGGACGCGCTTATGATTTTTTATCTTTTCAATATGGAAGAAGCGCAAGAAATTTTCTCGCGCCTCGGCTATAAAGTGGATAAGGAGCTTCTGGCAAAAAATTACGATTACTATGTAAAAAGAACCAGCCATGGCTCCACCTTAAGCAAACTTGTGCATTGCTCCATTGCCCATCAGGCGGGAAAAGGCGAAATAGCTCAAAAATGGTTTAAGGATGTTTTAAAATCCGATTTTCATGACAGTCAAGGGGGAACAACACCCGAGGGCGTGCATATCGGCGTAATGGGCGGTTCCTTGAATATTGTTTTACAGTGTTTCGCAGGCATTGCCATTAAAGACGATGAAATGGTCATCACTCCGAATCTTCCAAAAAAATGGAGACAATTGGAATTCAATTTATCTTATTGCGGAAGAGAAATGCGCGCGCTTATCACAAAAAAAGATATAACTTTGCAAATAACCGCTCAAAAAGAGGACCACAGGCCCTTTAAGGTAAGAATAGAAGACACCCATTATTTCCCTTATTTCGGTGAAAAACTGACAGTGCCATTAAAAAAGAGCTAAGCTCTTTTTTAGCGCGACAGCGCAACAGCGTGAAAGCTCGACAGAAAAGAAGCAACAATAAAAAAAATAAGATCTAAAAATATCAGGTCTTATGATACGCTCGAAGGAACCATATGAATTTAAACGATAGAATCAATTTTCTTGAAAAAAACTTGGAACGGCAAATAGAGTGGATAAGAGCTGCGGACACTAAAATTGTTCCGATTATGTTTATTACCACTTCCTTATTGGGCACAACCGCGGCATTTATATCCAAAACGCCGGAAGTATCGGGATTTGTTTTGGTTTTGGCAATTATTTGCATAAGCACACTGCTGGCAACTATTAGGCTCTGTGACAGAATTACTTAGTCATTTGGAAGCTCAGATTTAAATTGAGTTCAAGGCGCAACGAATGAGCAGGCTTTTCGCCTGTGAATGAGGAGCAACGAAAAAATCAATAAAATATGAACTTTCCAATAACAAATATGTTATGGGACTGGCTGATTTTTGACTACAACTTCGTCAATCATCGCTTACAGACCACAAGAGTATGCTCACTCTTCATTCCTTGTTTCGCTCAAAAATCAATCAGCCAAATGGTTAATTAATTTTGTCACAGAGCCTTACTGCATAGTTATGGTCAGCTTCCCGCGGATAAAAAACAATAATCAGTCGCTAATACTTTTTGAAGGCATAAAACATTCCGGTTATAAAAAATTTGAAAAAAGGATACATGAATTGTCGCAGGAGACGCATTTTAAAGAGCTGGCAAAAATGTGCCATAGCAGTTCTCTTATAGCGAGCAGAAAATTCTATTATGTAAAAAAGGCCATGATTTTCCTGTTTTCATCCATTATCCCATGGGTATTGCTGATTTATACCACTTGCGATATAATGAAAATAACTGATTTGCTAAAACGCTAAAAATCTTGGAATCAGGCTATTGTTTTCCATTCTGCTCTCAACTCTTAACTCCCCGGTAATTGACAGGAAAGACCATAAATCCTATAATTGGGATAACAACTAACAAAATACTAATTAAAGAGAGAAAAAATGGCATTAACTAAACAATCAATAAAAAACACAGTTGAGAAGTTTTCAGCTAAACCAAACGATACGGGCTCCACATCAGTTCAAGTCGCCCTTCTAACAGAAAGAATAGAGTATCTATCCAAGCACTTTTCGGCTAATAAGAAAGATCACGCCTCCCAAAAAGGCCTCATGCATCTGATTACCCAAAGAAAGAAGCTTTTATCTTACTTGAGCAGTTATGACAAGAAAGAATATCAATCACTAATTAAAAAATTAGGCCTAAGGAAATAAAAATAATGACAAACAATAAAATAACCCGCCTTGAAGAAAAGGTCGGAGATTCATCAATTTCATTTGAAACAGGACATATCGCCAGACAGGCGAGCGGTTCCGTTCTAGCCAGAATAGGAGATACCGTTGTTTTTTCGACTTGCATACAAGCGAAAAAACCCAAACAGGAACCAATGGACTTTGTTCCATTAAGCGTAGACTTTAGAGAAAGAACTTATGCCGCGGGAAAAATTCCCGGCGGTTTCTTTAAAAGAGAAGGCAGACAAAGAGAAAAAGAGATATTGGCATCCCGTCTTACGGACAGATCCATAAGACCTTTATTCTCCATGGCGCATAATACGGAAATTCAAGTTGTCTCTTTAATCGTCTCAGCCGATTGCGTAAACGACCCTGATGTTATTTCCATAAACTCAGCCTCAACAGCGCTTATGATTTCGGATATTCCGTTCAATGGCCCCGTAGGCGCGGTCAGAATGGGAAAAATAAACGGAGAATTCATCCTTAATCCGACTTATGAACAAAGAGAAGAAAGCGAACTCGAACTCGTAATATCGGGAACGGAACAAGGAATATTAATGGTTGAAGGCGGAGGAAAAGAAATAGCAAATTCAGACCTCGCAGACGCTATAGAAAAAAGCAAACCTGAAATAGATAAACTTTGCGCTCTTCAACATAAACTCAGAGAAATGGTCGGCAAACCAAAAAGAGATATTGCGGAACAGGAAACAAGCCCTGAAATACTTAAATTTGTTGAGGAAAATGTAAAGCCTAAAATGGCGGAACTTATCAATTCCCGCCCGACAAAAGAAGTTCTTGAAAACGGCTTAAGCGAAATAACCGACGCGGCTTTGAAAGAAGCGGCTGAGAAATTTCCTGAGATAACAAACTCCTCTTATTTGATAAAGGTTTTATCAAAAGAAGTTATAAGCGATGAAACCCGCACTTTGGTTCTTAAAGACAAGACCAGGGTAGACGGCAGAAAATGCGATGAAATAAGAGACATAAGCATGACGCTGGGCATATTGCCCAGAGCTCACGGCTCGGTGCTTTTTACCAGAGGACAAACTCAATCTTTATCCTCAACAACCCTCGGAAATCCTCAAGATCAACAGATTATGGATGAATTGGAAGGGAGAACTAAAGAGAGTTTTATGCTTCATTATAATTTCCCCGGCTATTCCACGGGAGAAACCAGACCTGACAGAGGTCCCGGCAGAAGAGAAATCGGACACGGCGCTCTGGCCAAAAGAGCTCTTCGCCCGCTTCTTCCCTCTCAAGAAGATTTCCCCTATACTCTGCGCTTAGTCTCTGAAATAATGGAATCCAACGGTTCCTCTTCAATGGCTACCGTATGCGGCGGCTCTTTATCCATGTTTCATGCAGGAGTTCCCTTGAAAGCGGCATGTGCGGGAATTGCCATGGGACTTATTACCAAAGGCGATGATTACGCGATATTGTCGGATATAACCGGCGGCGAAGATCATTACGGCGATATGGACTTTAAACTTGCAGGTTCAAAAAACGGAATAACAGCCTTTCAAATGGATGTTAAACTCGCGACCGGTATTCCCGTAGCTATTTTAAAAGAAGCTATTGAGCAGGCAACCGCGGGCCGTAATCATATTCTCGGCATAATGGAAGAGAATATAGCTCAGCCCAATACCGAAGTTTCCGAATTCGCGCCTCAGATAATCAAGCTTAAATTGCCTAAACTTAAAATCGGCGCTTTCATAGGCCCCGGCGGCAAGAATATTCGCGCCATAATAGAAAAAACGGGCGCTGAAATTAATGTTGACGATGACGGCACAGTCTCTGTCTCAAGCCCCGATAAACAAAGTCTTGAAGAAGCCAAAAAAATGGTTGAAGTTTATACCATTGAAGTTGAAGTGGGCCAAATCTATGATGGAAAAGTGACCGGCATAAAAGATTTCGGCGCTTTTGTCGAACTGCTTCCCGGAAAAGAAGGCTTATTGCATATCTCGGAAATTGACTCTAAAAGAACAAATAAAGTCAGTGATGTTCTGAATATGGGAGATGAAGTTAAAGTGAAGGTTTTAGCCGTTGAAAACGACAGGATCAAATTATCCAGAAAGGCTCTTCTGTAACTGGAAGAAGAGTTTGATTAAGGAGTTTTAAATGAAAAAGAATAAACCCAAAATAAAAAAAGAAGTCGGAGATAAAGCTTTTGATCAGGTTCAACAATTCTACAAGTTTATGAACACCAATAAATTGGAAACCATAGAATTTTCCAAAGATGATGTTTATATCAAACTTGTAAGAAAATCATCAGCTCATCTTCCGTCTCAAATTATTCCGGTTTTCGCGCCAAACGCAAATCAAGGGCACCCGGCGCAACATTCCGCTCCATCTAAAGCTCCCGCCGCGCATCCCGCGAGACCGGAGGGGCAAATAATAAAAGCTCCTCTCGCGGGTATTTTTTACAGATCGCCAAGCCCTTCAAGCCCTCCTTATGTCAGAGAAGGAGATAATGCCAAAGAAGGGCAAATCCTTTGCGTTATTGAAGCAATGAAAGTTTTTAATGAAATAAACTGCGAACATAATTGTCAAATAATCAAGGTTTTGGCTGAAAACGGAAAACCCGTTGAGGCCGATCAGGATATATTTATAGTCAAAAATAAATAAAAAACGGCGCGGCTTATCCCGCCTTTGGCTGGAGCCGCGCTACAATTCGGTGGGAGAAGTAAAATTTCTAATAGGGCAAACACATGGATGAAGCTTCTAAATTCGGCGAAAGCATTATAAACAACTCAACCAAGATTCTCCAAATTTTAAAAAATGACGGAGAAATGACATCATGGGATTTAAAGCTTAAACTGCATTTATCAAGCTCCGCTTTGTATCTGGCTCTCGGACAGCTCTTTGCCAATAAAGATATCGAGCTATGTCAAAAAGATTTAACTTATATAATCAAACCCCTGCCTAAAACCGAAAACACCTAAGGCTCTGAGAAATGCCAAGATCCGTTAAAAAAAGATTCGCGTCCAGGAAAAGCAAAAAAAACGGTTTGCGTTACCTTGTTTATTGGATGCTTTCTTTCGCATCCGCGCTATGGCTTGCCTGGATAATCTATATACCTTCGCCCGACGGCTTTATAGCCGAAAAACTATCGGGAGTTTTCCATTCTTTTCTAGGTCATTCCGCTTACTTGCTTCCTCTGCTGTTTCTTTACGGCCTTATAGCCATAGTTTCAAAATTAAACAAACCCCATAAAGGTATTTTAACTCTTATAGGCGGCATCGCTTTAATCATGGGTTCCATTTCATGCGCCCTTGATCTTATCTCCTTTAAAGGTGGCCAGCTTGGCGGCGTGGTAACTGAAATATTTTTTAAAATGTTCGGCAATCCCGGCGTTATACTCCTTTCAGCCGTAATGTTTATAGTCGGCATCCAAATACTTTTTAAAATTTCATGGGCTAAATCCATAAAGAAATGGTCCGCTGCCATAATCAGCGATTATAAACATTGGATGGCGGCTAAAAAAGAACTTCAAAACAAGCTCAATACTTTCAGCCAAAAGAAAGAAACTGTTTATCCGTCCATGACTCCGATACCGGAAGCGGAAAAACCTCAGGAAACAAAAATAGTTCGCCATCGCACTACTGAAACAAGAACGCCCGCGCCCGAAACGGAAGAGACTGTTTCTCCAGCCGCGCCTTCCA
>DAOWCC010000261.1 GCA_030639665.1 Elusimicrobiota bacterium
ATCATTGGGCTTTTTAACTCTGGTTTTAATGCAGTAAAAAGAAGCCAATGCCGAAGCTATTATCTCGCCAGAGAACAAGCTCAACTCGGACAAAAACCTGCATTCTATTTCAGGCTTTAAAACGAGCGTCATATAAATGCCGCCTTTTTCGGAAGACCAATCTCTTCCAAGACGCCCTTTTCCCTCTGTTTGAACTTCGGCTATGATAAGAGAATTTTCCATGTCGGATTCTACGGAAATTTCACGGGCCATATCCTGAGTGCTGACGGCTTCATCCACAAAAATTATTTTTCTAATACCCGGTAGAGTATCAACATTAATTTCATCAACTTGTTTATTGGCAATCATATTAATCTCCTTGTAAAAACAATTCACTGTAGCTGCCGCATTACCATGCGGCCTATTTTCGTGGCGCCTATGGCGCCACCGCTACAATTTTAAATTTCTTTATAATGCGTAATATTAAAGGATATATCCAAAGATTCCGCTGAATGGGTCAAACTTCCCGATGATATCCTTTCAGGCGATAAAGCGGAAAGCTTCTTTAATACTGAAAGCTTTACATTGCCGGATATTTCAACTTCAGGCGCTTTTGTGCCTTTGCGTTTATTACTCTTGCCTCTTGCCTCTTGCCTCTTGCCTCTGTTTCTTATAATCTTAATCGCTTTTTTCATTTGCTCAAATGTCATATTATCAAGCATAATTATATCCACGCCAAGCTCTGTGAATTTTTCAACTTGGCTAAGCGTCTTGGCTTCTATTTCAATCTTATATCCTTTATACTTTTTCCTGATAAAATCTATCTTTTTCTTTAACTCGGAATAAGGATTGGCGCCCAAAGCCGCTATGTGATTATCCTTTATCAGAAAAGCGTCATAAAGCCCCATCCTATGATTTTTCCCGCCGCCGCATTTTACGGCGTATTTTTCAAAAATTCTCAGGCCGGGAGTTGTTTTTCTTGTATCGTAAATATGGGTTTTACTTTTATTTAATTCTTTCGCGAACTTGGAAGTAAACGAGGCTATGCCGGACAATCTTTGCAGAAAATTAAGAGCCGTTCTTTCAGCGATTAATATTTTGCGCGAACCTTCCACCATCATAAGTTTTTGCCCTTTCAAAACGCTCGCTCCGTCCCTGGCATAAACCTTAAATTTAGCCGACCCGTCCACTATTTGAAATGTCTTTTTGGCAATATCCATACCGCAAAGTATTCCGCTTTCCTTGGCCGTAATAATGCCTCTAAATTTATATCTTGACGGGACAAAAACATTGGTGGTTATATCACCCGTTGAAACATCTTCTTTAAGCGCGAGTCTTATTGTTTTTTCAAATTTATCCATAACCCTATTTTACTAAAGTTTATACCGCCTTTGTTCGGCGAATAGCAATTTCCGCCACATAGCACAGGCGGACAGGCTGCCCGCTACAATTCTACTTCTTCGTTGTTCCGCTCATTTCCTTTAATTCAAATAATCTATCCCTATATTCGGCGGCAAGTTCAAAATTCAGATTATCCGCGGCTGTCTTCATTCGTTTATCCAAATCTTTAACGGCGCGTTTCAAATTCTTTGGATTAATATCCAAAGTTGAAAAATCCCCCACAAGCTTGGCGCTTTCTTTCTTAAGCCTGCCGGCCAATTCTTTAATTTCCAAAACTCTTCTTTTAATGGTTTGCGGTGTTATGCTGTGGGCTTTGTTGTAGGCTGCTTGTTTTTTTCTCCGCCTGGACATTTCACTCATGGCCTTTGCCATGGAATTTGTTATTCTATCGGCAAAGAAAATAACCTTACCGCAGCGATTACGCGCCGCCCGCCCTGAAATCTGTATCAGCGTGGTTTCACTTCTTAAAAACCCCTCATTAAGAGAACAAATGGGCAGAGCCGGACGAAACGCGGTAACTGCCCATCATACATGGCTTCATCGAGCCAGGCAGATCGAAAAAAT
>DAOWCC010000162.1 GCA_030639665.1 Elusimicrobiota bacterium
AATAATTTTTGCTTGGAGTGAAGGGACTCTTCACGCTTTGCAAATGCCTTTGTCAGATGCTGACGCCATAGTTCTTCTGGGAGGGATATCTACCAATATTAAGGATGTGATATTTGCGCAAGCCGATTCAAAAGAAGCTATCACCGAAATTGAGGTTCAATTGAAAAAACTTTCAGGGATGAAAAGAAACGAGATGTTGGGAATTGATCGGCCTGTGGGAAGACTTTTGGATGAATTTGAACTTAAAGAAAACTGGAAAAACTTTGAGACATATTCAAAATTGCCGATATTGATACTCCATGGCGAGATGGATAATGAAGTTCCTTTTGAACAATCCAAAATATGGCAAACCAAACTTCCGGACCATAATATTACATTGAAAACAAAGCCGTCGGGAAATCATATGTTTGGAATCGAGAAATCGGCAAATACCGACGATTTGGCTGAAGTAATGCATCAATGGCTGATAAAAGTTTTGAAATCCTAAAGGCAGCCGGACGATTTTTTTTATTAATGCGACACAATGCTGTCGCAGTAACGGTTTATATTATCTGTATATTATGACTAATCAAAACAATCCCGTTTTAAAGAAAGACTCAGAGCTTAAATTCCCGCATGCCTTATTGATAAGCGCTTCGGCGGGTTCCGGCAAAACCTATACTTTAACCCAGCGTTATATACAATTGCTCCTTTCGGGCAATATTCCATATAACAGAATTGAAAATATTCTTGCCGTAACCTTTACCAATAATGCCGCCAAAGAAATGAAAAGCCGCATACTCAGTTGGCTTAAAGAAATAGCCTTGGATGCCGATTGCGAGAAAATGGATGAAACCCTTAAACTTATTTCTTTAAGCCGTGAGGCCATACATGAAAAAGCCAAGAATTTGGTGGAACTTGTAATAGATAATTATTCGGATTTTCATATACAAACCATAGACAGTTTTTTAACGCGCATTATGACCTGTTCGGTGGCCGAGCTCGGCCTGCCCTTAAATCCCGAAATAACAATGACCTATGATTTATTGATAGATTCGGCTTTATATGCCATGTTTTCAAAAATAGGAAGGGAAGAACTGCCTCTTAAAGAGGTAGAGAAATTTTTAACCATTTTGCCTAAGACAGGTTCATATCCCTGGAATCCGGCTTCAAGAGTAAAAGATAATTTTAATAATTTCCTTAATGCCGAGGGGAAAACCAGCGGCCATATAATTCATGACACAACGGATTATGATATTGTTCTTAAAGAAAAATTTAAAGAAATTCTGCAGTTCTGCGAAGGTTTAAGAAAAAAACTGCCCGATGATTCTCTTATAAAAGACAGCTCGCGCTCCGCCATAGAAGAAAATAATCTTATTGCCTTTCTTGCCAATTACAGTTTTAAATACGGCATATTAAACGGACAGAAAAAGAAATATTTTCATAAGGATTGGGAGAAAGACATAGAGTTTTTAAGCAGCTTTGTCATTGAACTGGCTGAAATAAACGCCGCCATTTATTACCGCCCTTATATAAGCATATATGAAAAATTTAAATATAAACTTGAGAAAATCAAGAACGGCAAAAGCGAAGTTATACATATAAACGATATAGCCAAAAATCTTTCAACATATATCAATAAAAACAATGTTCCCGAGATATATCTGAAACTCGGCGAGCGCATAAGCCATTTTCTTGTGGATGAATTTCAGGATACCAATAGTTTGCAATGGGATAATATGCGGCCTTTGATTGAAGAATCATTAGCCAAGAAAGGCTCCTTGTTTTCAGTGGGAGATATTAAGCAGGCTATTTATATGTTCCGTAATGCCGACTATAAAATAATGCGGGATTTTCTGGATGTGGCAGAGGGTAAGAAAGATGAAACAAAATATCTAAATTTGGCTTCTGTTGAAGACGGCCTTGAGCTTAAGAATCTTCCCACGAATTACAGAAGCGACGGCGAGATTCTGAATTATGCCGATGACTTGTTTAAAGAAAAGCTTAAAAATAATGAAGACCTGATTGGTGATGATATAACCGAGCTTACGATTTATGAGCAAGCGGTAAAAAAAGGCCGCGAGAAAGCCGGCTATATTCAAACCGAGGTCTTTGAAACTCCCAATATAAATGAAGATGAAATTGAAAAAGAAAAATTACTGGAAATAATAAAAACCGCGAGCCTTCGATATCCCTTAAATGAAATAGCCATACTGGTGGCTAAAAATAAAAGAATAGAGCCTATGGTGGAATGGCTGACTGAAGCCGGCATTCCCGTGGCCTCTTTAAGTTCCCTTGATATAAGAGGACGGAAAGTTATAGCGGAATTAATTTCTCTTTTGAAATTTCTGGAAACGCCGTCGGATGATTTGGCCTTCTCGGCTTTTGTCAGCGGGGATATATTTTCAAATCTAAATACCGGTTTAAAGAAAGAAGATATAAGAAATCTTATATTTGAAATTAAACAGAAAGACAGAAAAGAATTATTATATTCCAATTTTCAGGACCATCCTAAATTTGAAAAATACTGGAATGAATATTTTTCCGAATTATTTAAAAAAGTCGGTTATCTTCCTCTTTATGAACTGGTCTCGCTTGTTTATTCCAAGTTTAAAATATTTGAAAATTTTAAAGATGAATCGGCTTTTCTGTCTAAATTTCTGGATGCCGTTATAAAACTTGAAGGCAGTGGGGCGGGTAATTTAAGAACCTTCATAGAATTCGCGCAGGCTTTGGACAGTGATAAAAAGGCGGTCTTTTCAATCGACCTGCCCGATTATGTGGATGCCGTTAGGGTTATGAGTTTCCATAAATCCAAGGGTCTGGGTTTTTCCGTAATTATCAATATGATGTATGAAGAGCGCAGCGACGCAAATCCCATGTATTTTAAAGAGCAGAACGGCACAATAAATGTTTTCCGCATAACCAAAGAGATGGCGGAAGTCTCGCCAAAACTAAAACCCATTTATATGGCTAAGAAGCTGGATGAAGATATTCAGGATTTAAATCTCCTTTATGTTATTAGCACCAGAGCAAAACATGAACTTTATAATCTGGTAGTTAAGAAAGAAGTTAAGAAAAAATCAAAAGAAACAAAACTTATAGATATGTTTGAAACCTCTAAGTCCGGTCAGCCAATTAAGCAAAAAGATGCGAAAGAGTCTAAGTCTCTTAAAATTAAGCCCGTGGATATAATAGCCCCGTCACAAAAAGAAGATTTTTATGATTTTGAAAATTTAAGGCCCACATATAAAAGTTATTTTGAAACTTCCGAAGGAGCCTTATGCCACGATATACTGTCCAAGATAATTCATATCGGCCCCAATACTTCAAAAGAGCTGAAAGAGCATTATGATATGTTCGCGCCAAAATATAACTTTGAATTTAAGAAAAACGAGATAATCAAAAGTCTTAACGATTTTCTGGCTATGCCCAAAATTAAAGAATATTTCACCGATAGGCCAGGCAGAGAAATAAAAACTGAAGCCGAGTTTATAGATAAAACCGGAGCCCTGCGCAGAATGGACAGATTGGTTTTTGATAATAAAGAAATTGTCCTTATAGATTTTAAAACCGGCATTGAAAATACCGAAGGCTATAAGAAGCAAATGTCCGATTATGTCGCGATTTTGAGTGAGGTTTATAAAGATTTCAATATTAAAGCCGTAATAGCCTATATTGATTTAAAGAAAATAGTGCGAATAGAAAGTAGATAGGAGAGAGTAGAGAGCAGAGAAAAAACTGCATACTGCAAGATGATTTCTAAGTAAATTATTGTTTGTTTTGTTGTTGTTTTACTACTATCTGATTTCTGAAGTCTGATTTCTAACAGATGTAGCGGGCTGCCTGCCCGCCGGAGATGTATGGCGGGAATTACCATTCGCCTGGTAGCTGCGGGATTGCTATCCCGCTAATGTAGCCGCAAAGTTTCCGCCAAAAACAACCGGCGGACAAGTGCTTTGCTGGAAGAGAATGTAGCCGCGGCATTTTATGCCGCTAATAAAGCAGCGCGGCAGTAAACAGCGTGACCGGTTTTTACTCCCGCAATGGGGAACAATGTGGTTGTGGCAGTCTGTCCGCCGGTGCCGTGTGGCGGAGACATTGCGGGAGTAAAAAGAAGTAACTGGCAATAGAAGCACCCCGGAGATTGAAAATATGATACTCTCCTCAGTGTTCAAGTGAAGTGAGCAGGTTAATACAAAGCAGAGAGGCGTTTAAATGAAAATTTCAAAGAATTTTAAATCTCAATTTTCAGAAGTTATAAATATAATATGTAAAGCTCGGTATAATGCCATTAAAAGCGTCAATGTCGAATTAATAAACTTATACTGGAATATAGGCAAATACATCAGTGAGAAGCTTGAATCCGCCCAGTGGGGCGACGCGGTGGTTGAACAATTGGCCGCTTATATTCAAAACAGTCATCCCGATTTCAAGGGCTTTACACGGCGAGGATTATACAGAATGCGTCAGTTTTATGACGCGTATAAGGGTAATAAAATTGTGTCACCATTGGTGACACAATTAAGCTGGACCAATCACCTTATTATACTTTCCAAAACAAAAAACGACGAGGAAAAGGAATTTTATATAAAGTTTTCCATAAAGGAAAATTACACAAAAAGAGAGCTTGAACGCCAGATAGACAGCGGCTATTATGAACGGGTAATGCTTTCAAAGAAAAAAGTGTCACCGGTGTTGACACAAACGCATCCTGATATAAATAACGCGTTTAAAGATACTTATGTTTTAGATTTTTTAAACTTGCCAAAAACTCATAGCGAAAAAGATTTACAGCAAAGCATAGTTTCAAATCTTAAAAATTTCATTCTTGAATTCGGCAAGGACTTTGCTTTTATCGGGCAGGAATATCGCGTTCAGGTGGGCAAGAACGACTATTTTATAGATTTGCTTTTTTTTCATCGCGGTCTAAAATGCTTGGTAATGGTGGAGCTTAAAATAGATGATTTTAAACCTGAATATCTAGGTAAACTCAATTTTTATCTTGAAGCATTGGATAGAGATATAAAAAAAGCTGATGAAAATCCAAGTGTTGGCATAATTTTATGTAAATCAAAAGATGATGAAGTTGTAAAATACGCGCTTAGCCGAAATCTTTCACCCGCTCTTGTTTCACAATACAAAACAAAATTAATTCCAAAAAAAATGCTTCAGAAAAAATTACATGAATATTTTTTATTGGAATCCGAGAGGGAAATAGAAGATTAGAAAAGTGGATACATTGCTTTTCTGAGGATAGTTATCTGAAATAAAGTAAAAAATAATTATC
>DAOWCC010000022.1 GCA_030639665.1 Elusimicrobiota bacterium
ACCGCGAGTTTGAAAAATAAAAGCAGAATTAAAAAACTTTTGCCCAAGGCGCGCGTTATCGGCCGCATTGAAAAAGGAACGGGTGTTAAATTTGAAAATTATGAAGGAAAAAATAAAAGCTTTGAACACTTTTAAATTCAAAACCAAATCGGAAGCCGAGACGCTTCGTTTGGCCGGTATGTTTGGCAAGAAAGTCGGAAACGGACAGACTATCAGCTTGAAAGGCACGATAGGCGTTGGGAAAACAATTTTTGTTAAAGGTTTGGCTAAAGCGCTTAAATGCGACCGGTCGCCCATAAGCGCCAGTTTCAGTTTAATGAAGATATATGAAGGCGCGAAGCTTAATCTTAATCATTTTGATTTGTTCAGGCTTGAGGATGATGAAGCGCCTTATTTGGGCATGGAAGAATATATGGGCGAAGAGGAATCCATTTCGGTTTTTGAATGGGGGAGTCCCGCCTCATATCTTTATGACAGAGATGAATTGATTGATATTGATTTTGATTTATCAGGCGGAGATAATAGAACAATAATAGTTTCGGCCAAAGGCGCGAAATCAAAAGATTTGGCCGGAAAGGTTTATCAATTATGGCGAAAAAAGAAAAAATAATTATCGGTCTTTCAACGGCCGGTTCGAATATTAAAATAGCGTTGAAAAATGCCGCCGGAAAGTTTAGGATTAAATCGGTTAAAGAATTTAATCAGGAGAAAGTTTTTTTCAAGATTATTGAAAAACTTTTGTCTTTTGAAAAGGCCGAGCTTAAGGATATTGGCGGGATATGCGTTGTTAAGGGGCCGGGCAGATTTACCGGTATCAGAATATCGCTTACATTCGCTTCAATGATGAAGGCTTTAATCGGCATTAAAGTTTTTACCGTTACCGCTTTTGAGATATTGGCATTTCAGGCGTTTAAAAGCTTGGCTTTTAAAAAATGGCTGGCGAAAGCTAAAAATCCAAAGATAATTGTAATTCTTCACGCCTTTAAAAAAGAATATTTTTTGCAAATTTTTAAGCCGGCGGATGGCTTGCCAAAAAATTTAAGTAAGCCCGAATGGCTTGATGAGGAGAATATTAAAAAACGCGTGGCTGATATTAAGGGAGATGTGTATCTTATCGCCGATACCGAGGAAGACGAGGATATTTACAGATTGGCGGCTAAAAGAAGTGAGAAAGCGCCGATAAAAATTTCAAAGATTATGCCGGAGAGTATTATTGAAACGGCTTTAATTAAAAAAAATGAGGATGTTTCGCCTTTATATTTGAAGCCCGCGAGATATGAAATGGAGAATAGAAAGTAGAAATCAGATAGCATAGAGCATAAACGGCAAGGAATAAAAGGGTTTAAGTAAGCGCCATCAACGCTATTAACTCAATAAACGCAATGGACGCTTTGTTAACTATGAATATAAGAAGAGCTTTTAGGGATGATGTGGAAAGTTTGGCCGGTATTGAAAAAGAATATCCCGATTATCCCGCTTGGGGAGTGAAGGGTTTGGAGGCCGAATTTGGAAATAAGCATTCCGTCACCTTGGCCGCGGAAGAGGAAAAAAATATTAAAGGGTTTATTAATTTTTGGATATTGCCTCCGGGCATTCAGCTTAATGCCATTATTGTTTCCCGCAATAGTTTGAGGAATAAAATCGCGTCGGGATTAATGAATAAGATGCTGGAATACGCGAAAAAAAACTTTTGCCGGGAAATAGATCTTGAAGTGAATATTAAAAATGAGGCCGCTATTTCTTTCTATAATAAAATGGGTTTTAAAAAAGCCGGTCAAAGAGCAAAATTTTATAATGGAAAGGATGACGCGGTTTTGATGAAGTTGGAGATAACAAGCTTATAGTTTGGAACGCGAATCTTTTGCTTTGTTCGTTCAGGTGTTTTTTATAAGGATAATTTATGATGACTAAGATTAAAATTTTAATTGTGATTGTTTTCATCGGTTTATTAAGCTGTGAGGTTTTCGCGGCCAATAAATCCGCCTATCTGCATTTTATAAACGGTCTTATTCTTGAGCGCAGAGGCAATTATAGCGAGGCTTTGCGGGAATATCAGAAAACAATAGTGCTTGATAAAGAGGCTGTTTTTGCTTATAAACAAGCTTTAAATTTAGCCATACTTATGAGCAAGTTTGAACAGGCTGATAAATGGGCCGCTTATATAGTGGAAGTTGATTCCACGACCAGCGATAATTGGTTTTTATACGGTAATGTTCAATGGGCGCAAGGAAAAATAGAGCCGGCAAAAGAAGCTTTTAAAAAGGCTATTTTAATTGACGCTATGAATTCGGACGCTTTATATCAGCTCGCAAGTATTAATATTAAAGACGATTATAAAAAAGCGCTGGAATATTTTGAAAGCTATTTGAAGCTCAAGCCGGAAAATGCCGCGGAAGTTTATTATCAAATGGCTTCAATTTACGGTTCAAAAAATAAACTTGAGGAAATGAAAAAATATCTTGAATTGGCGATTAAAGAAAATTCATTTTATCTTTTGCCCAGATATATGCTGGCGGAATATTATGAAGTAAAAAAAGATACGGCCGCGGCAATAGCGGAATATAAAAAGATATTGGATATTAGCCCGGGAAATGTGGAGCTTTTTAATTATGTAGGAGAGCTTTATTCAAATTCCGAAACTGTCGCTAAGGGAGAAAAGTATTTTTTAAAGGCGTATGAATTGGATAATTCAAATCCGGGGGCCTGTTTTTGGCTGGCGATAATAAATGAGCATAGAAAAGATTTTAAATCCGCGATTAAATATCTTAAAAGCTCAAAGGAAATGGATAAAGATCCTAAGCTGTCTTTAAGGCTTAGTTTTTATTATACGCAGAGCGGAGGTTATAAAAAAGCAATAACGCTTTTGGAAGAAGCCCATAAAAAATGGCCCGAAGAGACAGAGATAGCTTATTTTCTGGCTTTGGGTTATGACGATATACATAAAACGAAAAAATCTCTCGAAATGCTTAAGGAGATTGTGGGAAAAAATCCCGCCAATATGGACGCGAGAATGCAGTACGCCATTATAAGCGAAAGGACCGGGGATATTCTGACAGCTGAAGAAAATTTCAGAGCTATTCTTAAAAAAAAACCGAAGGATGATGTGGTTTTAAATTATCTGGGTTATTCCTTGGCCGATAGAGGAATGAAGCTCGGCGAAGCGGAAAAATTCATAAGGCTGGCCAATGATTATTCTCCTTCGAATTCCGCTTATATGGACTCTCTCGGCTGGCTGTATTTCAAGCAGGGAAAATTAAAGGAAGCTTTAAAAGAGATAAGAGCCGCCATTAAATTATCGAAATATGACAGTGTAATGTGGGATCATCTGGGCGAAATATATTTGGTTATGAAAGACTATGAGAAGGCATGGCGCTCTTGGAAAGTTTCTTCGATGCTCGATTTAAAAAATGAAAAGATTAGAAAAAAACTTAAAAAACTTGAAGTTAAATTGCCGGAAAATAAATCTTCCCAATTGTTAACGGAGTTTTTAGAGAAAAATTTAAGCCGTTTAATGAGCTGCTCGGCTTTCGCGAAAATTGATCTTAAAATCGGCTCAAAAAAAATTAAATTCGACGGAATTCTAAATTATAGTATGACGGATTCTTTAAGAATAACCGTGCTTGGCCCTCTGATGTCGCCCATATGGGAGGCGAGTTATTCTTTGGAAAATGACTTAAAAATGGGAGATATTCCGTTTGAAAAAAAGGATGGGGAAAATTTAGCCTATTGGATAAATATCTTTATGGAAGGCGTGAGCGGTTATTTTGGCGGCAGCGTGTATTTTCTGAAAGATGATTTTAAGCCTGAATTGAAAGGACGATGGCTTGAAACGGGATACTATAAGCTTAAGTTGAATGAAAATATGTTGTTCGCGGATGAAATAAAAATAAAAAAAGAAAAAAAAGCGAATATAAAACTTGCCGAGTTTAAAGATATAAAAGGATTTTATGTGCCCGGTTCAATTGAGCTTAAGGCGCCTTTTTCAAAAATAAAAATAAAATTAACAGGTATTAAGGTTGAAGGAGTTCCGGGTTTTTCTCTTCCGTAAATAACAAAAAAAGCGTGAAATACGGATTAAGTTATGAAAAGAATTAAATTAAAATCACCCGCTAAAATTAATCTATTTCTTGAGATTACCGGCAAAAGAAAAGACGGTTATCATGATTTGATAACTGTTTTTGCCAAGATAAATATTTTTGATTATGTTTCCATGGAAAAAACCGCTATCGAGGGAATAAAAGTAAGCATGAAAAATAATTCAAATTTAAGGCTTAAAAAATCAGGAGACAATATTATTCATAAGACGGCTTTAAGGTTTTTTGAAGAGTTTAAAATAAAGCCGAATGTGAAAATAAAATTGGAGAAAAATATTCCGGTTGGAGCCGGGCTTGGCGGCGGGTCCGCCAATAGCGCGGTGGTTTTATCGGGGCTTTGCCGCATGTACGGCATTGATTTAAAGACGAACCGTAAAAAGATGTCTCTTATCGCGAAATCTTTAGGCGCGGATGTTCCGTTCTTTCTTTCCGAGGCTTCTTTTTGCGTGGGCCGCGGCATAGGCGATAAGCTATTTCCGTTCAAAGTAAAAAAGAAAAGATATTCCATTGTATTGGTTTACCCCGGCATTCCTGTCAGCACAAAAGCCGCGTATTCAAATTTAAAATTGCCCGGGAAAAAAGAAGCCGCTTTAAATAATCTCAAATGCCGAAAGCTTGTTTGTGGTTTGAAAGCCGGCAAGGATATGGGGAAAATCAGAGATTTGCCCATGAATAGGTTTGAGAAGGCGATTTTTCCCAAATACGGCGGAATAAAAAAAGCAAAGGAAAAAATTATTTCTTTGGGCGCCGATATGGCTATGATGAGCGGCTCCGGCTCTTCTGTTTTTGGCGTTTTTTCAAGCGATATTGCGGCTAAAAAAGCGGCGAAACAAATTGCAAGCGGTAAAAACAGAGTTTTTTTAACAAATTTTTTGTAGAATCTACCTTATAGGCAGTATTTTGTCATTAAGATGTAGAGCTTGGTGAGGCTTCTTTGTGAAAGTTTAATTATAGAACCTTTAATGTTCATACGACATTGAAACGGGGGCGGTTATGGAGATAACAGAAATTAGGATACATTTAAGAAGCGAGGAAAGATTAAAAGCTTTTGCCACAGTAACATTTGATAATGTCTTTGTTGTTCATAATATGAAGGTCATTAACGGTAATAAAGGTCTTATAGTTTGCATGCCTTCAAGAAAGATAAAGGATGGCACATATAAAGATATTGCCCATCCCATAACAAATGACTTTAGATCCAAGCTTGAAGAACTTATCTTGAAAGCGTATGAAGAGGAGTTTGATAAAGCGGGTAATACCGCCGGAAATTCTTCCTCCTCAGAAGACAAGTGATTTTTGCCGGGGAATGATTGCCGCCCGGGTTGAAATAATATCGCAGTAATGAGCGAGCAAGGTGTATAAAAATTATTTTAAATTATTCCCGGGTAGTGTAGCGGTAACACGACGCTCTTTGACAGCGTTATCCATGGTTCGAATCCATGCCCGGGAGCCATAAAGCAGAGCCCTACGGGCGCGCCGTAAACTATTTAATAAGTGAGATATGCCTTAAACTTAAAAGAAGTAAATGGTTTAGGGCTTTTGTTTTTGGTATTTATTCGGGTACAAGGAGTTGATATGAGAAGAGTATGCGCTTGGTGCAAAAAGGAAATGGGCAGAACGGAAGATGACGCGGAAAACAACAGTATAACACATGGTATTTGTTCGGAATGTGAAAAATTGGTGGAATTTGAAAGTGTTAAAGTCCGGAATATTCTTGATGAAATTGATAAGCCGATTCTGATAATAAATGATGACGCGCGGTGTTTAGTGGCAAATAACGCAGCCGTAAAAACTTTAGAGAAGCAGCTTAGTTCAATTGAGGGTTATCATTGTGGAAATGTCATTGACTGTGTGCATGCCGGTGAGTCGGGTGGCTGTGGTAAAACCGAGTATTGTCCGGATTGCGTTATAAGAAATACTGTCAAAGATACTTTTGAAACCGGAAAAAGTCATTTAAAAGTTTTGGCGGATAATTTTATACAAACCGCGCAAGGAATAAAGAAAACCAGGTTTTTTGTCACTACTGAAAAAAGGGGAAATAGGGTTCTGTTTCGTTTGGATTGATATTTAGCGAAAGAAAAAGGTTCTTTGGCTTCCGATAAAATTGGAGAAAAAATGAGTTATGTAAATCGTTCGCGAGGATTTTTGGTTTTATTTGTTTTTATAATTGCCAGCTTGGCGGCGCGCGCCGGCGCTCAAACATATTTTGTGGATATTACCTGCGTTTACAAAGGGGATAAATATTTTTATTCTCAAAAAACGGTTTTAAATAAATTGAAAACCTATGACGGTTATATTAAAAATGACGCGGGACGGGAGAGAGAGATAATATTTAACGCTACTTTGGGAAAAAGGAAAAGCGAGAGTAATTTTCTTTTGCAGTATCAGTTTGAATTGGCGGAATTAAAGGGAGGAAGTTTGTCTCCCTTAAAAAAGATGAGTGGCGCCAAAAGTTTTTTTAAACAATCTAAACCCAAACAAAAGAGTAATCCAAAACCGCCTTTGCAGCTGCAAGCCGATATAATGATACCGTTGAATAAAAAACTGCTTGTGGGTCACGGTAATGACTGGAAGGTTTATATAAAGTTGCGTCGGAAAGGCAATGATAAAAAACCGGAGGGGCCGATTGGGGATTATCAGATTATTTCAGAGATTTTTTATTATGGAAAAACTTTTCCGATTAAACTGGTGGGCAAACAGGGTTCTCAAATGAGCTATGTGGGCAATATTTTTATCTCCGGCGCGCTTCATAAGTTTATATTGAGCATTTATACCAGTAGATTATCGGTAAATAATAATTTCAATCTTCAATACGATTTTAAAATTATTGCGGATGATAAGCGCGCAGTCTCGGCAAGGGGAAAGACCAATCTTTTTCCCGGCGCCAAATTAAAAATAATCGCTAAAGGCAAGAATTGGAAATATAGTTTAAGAGGATTGAAGTTCTAGAATATAAGGTCGGAGCGGACTGATTTATTTATGAAATTAATAAAAAACGAATTCATCTTATGCTGCGCTATTGGTCTCTGCGCTTTACAATTCGGACACGCGCAAGAATCGTCCACAACTGTCAAAATAAATTATTTCAATAATTCCCAAAATATTTCCATAAGTTTGATACCCGGCAATATGGTGTTAAAAAAGTCCGGCGCTATATTGGAGAATATGGAGCTTGTTCCCACTTATCGTTCGGGCAATGCTTTCATAATCAGTATGCCGAAAGGAACTTCTCCGGAGGCTTTAAAGGATATTAATACGAGTTTTAAAAAAACGGCTGAAATCAAATTCGTGGAAAATCCAACAACAATTCTTACGAGCGCTTCTTCCGGCGGTGATGAAATTGTAAACGCCGTGTTTAACAAATATTCCGCTACACCGGCGACCGAGCGGAAGTTTCGCGTAAAGCTTAAAGAAGGCTATATTCTCAATGCGAGGCTGCCGGGCGGCGGATATGTGGAAGCGTTTTCAGATAAGGAAATAATTAGCCCTGATGACGATTGGTTTAAGACTCTTGTCGCTAATATTTATCTTAAAATCGGGGATAAGCGTGTGACGGTAAAGTCTTTCGGGAAGTTTTTTGGAGGTTCGGGATTGCTTTGGGCTATGGCAAAGCAAGGTTATATGGACAATGCCGATATTAATATCGGGTTGACATGGGTGAGCTTTATTTCCGGCGGATTGCCATTTAAAGCGACTATGGATTTATGGGATGAGACAAAAACTCATATTTATGCTTTCACTCCATACGATTTGCCCATGCTTAATTCCCTGATTGAAAACACTCCAAAAGAAAACGCGAATATTCCCGAGTTCGTTTCCAGCAATATCCTGTTAAGTTCTTCAAGTCTAAGCGGGCATGTGAAGAAATATATAGTAAAGGAAATAAAAGGCGTTAAAGTCGGATTCTTTTTTGTAATGGATAATAAAGTTATTCCGGGTCTTTTGGGCTCCTTGCCCGCGGAATTGTCCGATCCCGTGACGGCTGCCAATGAGGCGGTGAAATCATTAGTGGAGAAAGAAAAAGTGGATGTTGTGGTTATGCTGAGTTTTTTTATAAAAGAGGATTTGCAAGCCATCCTTGAGAAAATACCCGGTGTTGATGTGGTTATAAACAGCATCGCGGATCCTTATTTTTCTGTCATTAAGACAGAGGTGGTTAAACTTGAGAATTGGGGCGATGAAATAGTGGCCCCCGCGATGATGGCTGATTTGAAGAGAGGCAGGATTGGAAAACTTAAGCTTGAATTTTCAAAACAAGGCGATAAAAAACGGTTGACTTCAATAATGAGGGAGTCAACCGGTATGAGTTTTGATGGCAGAAAACGAAATGAATATGACGGTTATGATGGAGTCGGATATCTTTTTAATGTGAGTTCGGGAGTCCTTCTTTTGCCGGATGCCGCCGATTTATGGTCCGGAGATAAAAAACAGTATATGCCTCTTGAAATTTTCAATTTAGCTGCCGCGGTTTTGAAAGAAGAAACAAAAGCTGAAGTAGCATTTTTAAAAATAAGACCTTTTTCTCTAAGTATGGTCGGGAATATTCCCGAATCTGTAATCAAGACTTGGGTTAAACATGGAAAAATAGTGACTGCCGATATAAGTGGAGCGGCTTTGGTTTCACTTCTAAAACAGATTGATTTTGGCAATATTCCCGTTTCTAATTATGATTGGAGGGAGAAGTATACCAAGGGTAATTGGCTATCCGTCGTCGGTGTGTCAAGAGACGGGCGCGTAGGCGGGATTCCGATAAGCCATAATGAAATTTACAAAGTTGCCCTTACTGAAGATTTGCTGAATGAAACAAAAAATTTCTTTGCCTTAAGCGGAATTAAAAATAAATCCGACACGGGATTATATGTGGATGATATTGTGATTGGCAGGCTTTCGGAAATGAAAGGGAATTCTCAAATTGAGGTTTCGTCAAACGCTGAAAATGGCAATACCGGTTTAAACGCGGCATATTATAATCAGTTGAGAAATTTAATATCCGGAAAGTCTTCTCCGCGATGGAGATGGCGCTTAAATGTTAAGGATATTTCCTTGCAATTTTCCCAAACGCAGGTTTCCAATACCGAATCGTTTAGTCAGATTCCAAATTCAAAACTGCAATCTTCAGACCAAATGTTTATGAGGGGTTCGCTCAGATTGGCTTTGGAGTCGCGCCGTGAAACTTTTTGGAATGACGCTAAAGTATCTCTTGATTATGGAAAAATTATCCTAAAACCCAGCGGCATGGGAAAGATTGAAAATGAAGTGGCGGACAAAATGCTTTTTGAAAACGAAATGAGTTGCGCCGTTTTAAAATGGAATAAATTCGGCGGCGGGGTTTTGGGCCCGCTTTTTTCTGTAGGCTACAATACGGAATTTACGCGCAATAGTGGTATTCCCAAAAGAAAAATAGCCTTAATGAAGGCCGGCGTAAAGATGTTCAAGGGCAGATTGATCCGGAATTTTCATACCGCGGCGGTGATGGAGAGAGATTTCACATTTCCCGAAGTATATAATAAATGGGCGTGGGAAACGGGAATGAATTTGGGCGGCAATATTGGCGGAAGCGGGCCCGGATATTCTATGGATTTATCCTATAAGCAATTTTCCTCCAGCCGTTTAAGAATCACAGATCTTAAAAGCGAATTTGAATTAAACGCGAAACTGAATATCAGAATGTTTTCGGATTTTAATTTGACGCCGTTTGCCAGTTTTTATATAGCGAAAGGCATGAATAATAATACAGCGCGCAATTATATTTTTGGCGTTTCTCTGTCCTATTCCAAGCTATTTAAAATACGGAATTAAATCGGTGTAAGGTTTGTCTGATATGGTGAAAGACGGACATGTCATCATTGTATGAGACCAAGCTTCAATCTAAATTTATTTCATAATTAATGTGAAAAAATGCGGTGTTTCGCTATCCGTCCTTTTAATTTAGTAAAATCTCTATTATGAGACGAAGTTCTAAAAAAAAATTAGGCGTTTTAATTCTTGCCGCGGGTCTTGGCACCAGGATGAAATCCGAAAAACCCAAGGTCTTGCATGAACTTGCGGGCCTGCCTTTGATTATTCACGCGATTAAACAAGCGGCTGTTCTTAATCCCGATAAAATTATTGTTGTCACCGGACATAAGGCGGATTTGGTTGAAAACGCGGTTGGAAAATATGTTTTCGCTTCAAATTTAAAAATTAAAATTGAATTTGTCAGGCAAAAACTCTTAAAGGGAAGCGGCAGAGCCGCGCAAGAATCAATTTTTAAATTCAAAAATTTTCATGATATTATGATAATGTGCGGGGACGCTCCTTTATTGCAAGCGGTAACAATTAAGAAAATGAGCTCTTTGTATAATAAGAAAAATTGTGAAGGCATTGTGCTTACCGCTAATTTGGATAGACCGGCAAGTTATGGTAGAATTAAAAGAAGCCGGTCAGGATTTGTTGAAGCGATAATAGAGGCTGATGGGGCGAGCAGTGACGAAATAGCCATAAAAGAGATAAATTCGGGAACTTATATTTTCAGGGTTCCTTTTCTTATTGGGGCTTTAAAAAACCTGAAGCCCAAGGGTTCAAAAAAAGAGTATTATCTTACCGACGCGATTGAGAATATGAATAAGGCCGGCGCGAAAGTGGCCGCTTTTAAAGCTTTGGATTTTGATGAAACAAGAGGGATTAATTCGCATATGGATTTAGCCAAAGCGCATAAAATAATTTTCAAAAGAAAAGCCGAGAAACTTATGGTTTCGGGAGTAACGATAATAGATCCCGACAATACATATATAGACGAAAGCGTAAAAATTGGAAGAGGCGCTGTTATTTATCCGGGAGTTACAATTCAAGGAAAGACCGTTATAGGCAAGAATTGCAAAATCGGTCCTTCGGGAGTAATACAGAATTGCCTGATAGGCGATAATGTTGAAATAAAATTTTCTTGTTTTTTAACTTCAAGCGAAGTTAAAAAATCTTCTGTTATCGGGCCTTTCGCTCATTTAAGGCCTGAGTCTCAGATTGGCCCTAATGCCAAAGTGGGCAATTTTACTGAAGTTAAGAAATCGAAAATAGGCAAAGGATCCAAAGTGTCGCATTTAAGTTATATCGGCGATACTTTGATGGGCGAAAAAGTGAATATAGGGGCGGGAACAATAACCTGCAACTATGACGGACTGAAAAAATATAAGACGATAATAAAAAACGGAGCTTTTATAGGTTCAAATACAAACCTTGTGGCTCCCGTTAGCGTGGGACGCAATTCTCTTATCGGCGCGGGTTCCACAATAACCAAAAATATTCCCGATAATAAACTTGTCGTGGCAAGAGCTCGGGAAGTAATTAAACCTTTAAAAAAGAGGAAATAAAATGCCTAATTCATCGTGGAAAGACAGACTTCCAAAAATAATTTCGGGGACGGCCAATCATCCTCTTTCCGATAGAATTTCATCTATACTTAAAGTTCCCTTGTGTAAAACCAAGATATGCCGATTTGCCGACGGCGAAATTGATGTCCATATACTTGAAAATATCAGAGGCGATGATTGTTATGTTATTCAGCCCACTTGCAATCCCGGAAATCAAAATTTAATGGAATTGCTTATCACAATGGATGCTTTAAGAAGGGCGAGCGCGGGACGCATTACCGCGGTAATGCCTTATTTCGGTTATGCCAGGGCGGATAGAAAATCCGCTCCGAGAGTGGCCATAACAGCCAAGCTTGTGGCAAATTTAATAACATCCGCCGGCGCCAATAGGGTTATTACCCTTGACTTGCATGCGGCGCAGATTCAAGGGTTTTTTGATATTCCGGTAGACAATCTTTATGCCAGGCCCGTCGTTTTGGATTATATAAAGGACAGGGATTTTAAAGATTATACAGTGGTTTCCCCCGATATTGGCAGTGTTAAAAGGGCCAGGTCATTTGCCAAAAGACTTAATGCCGATCTTGCCATAATAGATAAAAGAAGACCAAAACCAAATGAGGCTTCCGTCTATAATATTATAGGTTCCGTTGAGGGAAAGAATTGTTTTATTTTTGATGATATGGTGGATACCGCCGGAACTTTGGCGATGGTGGCGAGTGCCATTAAAGCTCAGGGAGCCAAGAAAATAGTCTCTTTTTGCACTCATGGGGTGCTTTCTCGCGACGCATTTGATAAAATAGAAGGGTCGCCTATAGAAGAGCTCATTGTTACCGATAGCATTCCGGTGGATACAAGCAAGGGCTCTAAGATTAAAACTATTTCAGTGGCGAAGCTTTTAGCGGAAGCCATAAGCAGAAATCATAAGGGCAATTCAATAAGCGAATTATTTATTTAGCAGGTTTAATTAACGGAGGACAGTATGGAAGAAATTATATTAGCGGCGCAGGATAGAGAAAAAACGGGCATTACCGGTTTATCAAATAATCTTAGAGCGGAAGGTTATATTCCCGCGGTGGTTTATGGAGAGGGAAAACCTCCCATGCATATATCGGTGCCTGAAAAAGAAATGCTTAAAATTATAAAAACGGCAAAAAACAATATCATCAACCTTAAGTATGCCAAGGATGGCGATAATGTTCTTATAAAAGCGTATCAGAGACATGTGGTTACCGAGAAGCTTTTGCATATTGATTTTCAAAGAATATCTCTTAGTAAAGAGATTGAGGTTGAAGTTCATATTAAGCTTATTGGTGAAGCTCAAGGTGTTAAACTACAGGGCGGACTTCTTCAGCATGGCTTAAGAAGTGTTACGGTCAGCTGTTTGCCTACGAATATTCCCAAGGATATTGTTGTTGATGTGACTCCTTTGAAATTGGGCGATGCCGTTCGCGTTAAAGATCTTAAGCTTGAAAAAGCGACGATTATCAATGACGCGGAGCATGTGATAGTAAATATAGCCATTACCAGAGAAGAAGCTGAGCCGGAGGCTACTGACGCGGCAGCTGAGCCCGAGGTAACGGAAAAAGGCAAGAAAGAAGATGGAGCCAAGGCCGAAGACGCCAAGAAAGACAAGGCTGACGAAGGTAAAAAGAAATAATCTTCTTTGTTTGAGATGACGCAAATATCTTAAGCGTTTTAACCCCCACACATAGAATATAAACCATGTGTGGGGGTAATTAATTGGTAGAAAGTATGACTGAAAATAAAGAAAACCAAATAAAATTGATTGTGGGTTTGGGAAATCCCGGCCCGGAATATGAATTGACAAAGCATAATATGGGTTTTCTCCTTGCTGATTTTATAAAGGATAAATTGGCGCCGAATTCAAATTGGAAAAAATGGAAGAAAAACGGCGAATATCTGGATATTACTCTTGATAATGGCGAGAAATTTTTTCTTATTAAACCGCTTACTTATATGAATAATTCCGGTGTTATGGTCAGGAGTTTCGCGGATTTTTATAAGTTAAAGAGCGGTTCAATTTTAGTATGTTTTGATGATATGTCTATCGATTTTGGCAGACTTAGGATAAGGCGCAAGGGTTCATTTGGCGGACAGAAGGGGATGGCTTCCATTATAAATGTTTTCTCAAGCCGGGATATAAGCCGCCTTAAAATGGGAACAGGCCCCAAACCGGATAGGATACCGGCTGAAAATTATGTTTTATCCAGATTTGGAAAGACTGAGCTGGATAATTTGGACAGCGTGCTTGAAAAAGCTTATAATGCTGTTATGGCAACGCTTAAAGGGGGGGTTGATTCAGCAATGAATCTCTATAATTGCGATGGAAATGATAATACTGATTAAAATAGGCTTTGGATTAATATTGTTTTTTCTTGGAATGGCTTTGGTGTTTAAACCTATTATTATAAAACGAATTTTACGGCTTCTAAAAGAAACGATTTTGAATGAATCTTTTTTATTGATTGAGCGCAGAAAACTGGGTTTATTGCTTGTTCTTGTGGGTTTGCTTTTATTTTATATGGGAATGAGCAGGTTGTAGAATGCAGGTCACAGGTAGCAGGTGATAGGTTACAGGTTGGATAAACACAAAAAGCATCCCCGGTTTTAGGGATGCTTTTTTATATAACTGAAACAAAAAATACTTTGGTTTTAAAATTAACTAGCAGGCAGAATTATTTTTGTTGCCGGACATCATGAAAAGCCATACGAGCTTGTCGGTAGACTTCATTATATTGTTCCAATCTTTGCCTCGCTTCGGCAATCTTTTTAAAATAACATTTCCTTTTTTTGATTTTTCGTACTTAGTGTTTATTTCTTTCCAGTCCATCAGGCCCCCCCGTCAATCACTCATAATATAGCATTAAATGATAAAACCGAAAAGGGCCATAAGGCCCATATGTCAATGGGTATATTGTTAAGAACGATTTAAAAACAAAGAGATTTTAATGTTTTTAGAATTGATAAGAATGGGTTTTTTGAGTTTTCCAATCATATCGCTGGTTTTGGATTTTCCCAATACGCCGTGATTGTTTAAATAGGCTTCAAGATATAATTTTCTGGAGAGTAGGTCCGGCATTATCAGGTTATTCGCGTTTAAATTAAATTCCAAAGGAAAGGAGGGGTTTATCACTTTTGCCACCGCTATCGGAATATCACCTTTGTTTTTTAAAACTATGAACAGCATGGTATTGGATTTGTTTTTATGTTTTTCAGCAAGGCTCACCGTTCCTGAAACGCTAAATAGTTTTTTTAAGATATGAGGATATAAAAAATAGGCCGTAATACAGGAAATGCCGGCAAAAATTATTATAAACAATATTTTTTTCACGCGGCAATCTCCGGGGGAGATTCTTTAAGCTCCGCGTTTTGAACATTTAAAGCTCTTATAAAATTTATTCTTTCGAGCGCGGGAGGATGGCTATAATGAATAAAGACTTTTAAGGGATGAGGACGGAGATTTGAGAGATTTTCAACCGTTAATTTCTTAAGGGCGTTTATCATGGCAAAAGGTTTCGGGTAGGTTTCAATGGCATATCTATCCGCTTCTTTTTCATGCTTTCTGGATAAATAATTTGAAAAAATTCCCAATACGAAACTTATGGGCGAATAAATAAAGCCAAAAAATATTATGCCGGCATAAACGGAAAGATTATCCATTTTAAAGGCTTCAAACAGATGGGGATTATTAATAAACAAGGAAAGAATAAACAGCATTAGCCCAAGGCTGACAAAAGATATTCCCATAAATGTAATCATGTGTTTCTTTTTATAATGGCCCATTTCATGAGCGAGAATGGAAACAAGCTCTTGGGTGGTATGTTTAGCTATTAAGGTGTCATAGAGCACTATTCTTCTGAATCTCCCAAAACCCGTAAAAAAAGCGTTCGTTTTTGAGCTTCTTTTTGAGCCGTCCATAACAAAAATGCCTTTCATTTTAAAGTTGTGCTTTTTCGCGTAATTTTCAATTTCATCTTTTAATTTGCCGGGTTCGAGCGGAGTGAATTTATTAAATAAAGGCATTATTATAATGGGGGATAAAAATGCCAGTATAAGCTGAGTTGTTACAATAAAGAACCATACATATAGCCACGCGTTTTTATCAAGCGAAATGAAAATATAGAATATGGCGGCTAAAATCGGGGCGCCTATGAGTATTGTCAGCAGCCAATCTTTCAGAAAATCAGTGAAAAATATCATAGGCTTTATTTTATTGAAGCCGTATTTTTTTTCAATGATGAAGGTGTCATAAATATCAAACGGCAAATCAATTATATCCATAAGAAATTTTAGAGTCAGGGAAAAAATTATGCCCGTAATTACTTCACCGCAGCCGAAATTTCTGGAAAACACATCCAGATAATTAAAACCGCCGACTAAAATGAATGTGATTGTAAAAGCCAGCATGAAGGAGGATGAGATGAATTCAAATCCGGTATTTTCTTTCAGATATTCCTGGGATTTTTGATATTTTAATCCATTATAAAAACCTTCAAATTCACTTGGAAGCAGGGAGCTTAGATTTTTAATATTTAAATATTCAATGAAAATACTGAAAGCGTATTCTCCGAAAAGCAGGGTGATGATGAGGTATAGGTAAAAATCGGCGCTCATGATATATTAAATTTTACAAAATTGTCACATAAATGAAATGCCTAAATATTAGAATTATTGATGAAGGATTCACATGTTTTATCAATTAAGTCGCGTAATATTAAATTAACAAGTATTCAATATTCCTTTTATTGACCGCAGAGGTTTTGTGTTGTAGACTTTGGAAGAGAAGTTTCAGAGGAAAAAATATGCCCGAATATAATGAAATGGAACAGCTTGTAGGAGATGTAACAAATATCGATACCGCCAGAATGACATTGAGATGGGCGTTAGAGCGCTTGAATAATGTCGAAAAGGAAAAGGCGGATCTTAAAAAGAATTTGCTTCTTGCCGAAGAATCCAAGAAAACATTGGACGCCAAAATAGGCGGTCTTGAGCAATCGCTTAA
>DAOWCC010000049.1 GCA_030639665.1 Elusimicrobiota bacterium
AAAATTATTAAAAAAGTAAAACCTCTTTTTGAGCGCAATCCCGCTCCGGCTTCCGTTTGGTTTGTTCTTATCGCGCTTTGGATTGTAGGTTTATTTGCCGTTAAAAGCCATGTTAAATTATTGGGTGATCCCATTATACCGCCCGCTCCCAAAGATGTGCCGCCTGACTTTTTCTTTCCATTTTTGGTTAACAGATTCGTTACGATGAAGGATGTGTTTTATAATATCATTACCCGCCAAAAACAGAATTTAACGGCTTTTTTCCCCATGGGACATGAATTTTATTTTGCTTTCGCGTTTTACGGCGTATTGTTTATGCATATCGCGTGGTCCATGACGGCGCTTATGAGTTCATCTTCGGCTTTTATCAATGTGTTTTTACAATTGCCGTTCGGCGGCTTTTTCGCGGCATTTCCGGAAATCTTTTTCTTAGTTCCATTGTTTATGGGCATATACGCGTATTTTAATGAAAAACAAAGGCTATGTTTGAATGACAGTTTGGGCAATATGATTTTGGAAATGAAGCGGGAGGAAGTTTATGGCCGGCTTCGCGACGGCAAAGGAAAAGAGGTGGCTACGCTTGTGAATCAAGGAAGCTTTTTTAAGCGGAAATGGTCTTTTGTTGATACTGATGACCAGATTGTTTTCACAATTAAAGATGAGCATCCCGAAGTATTTATAATGCGAAAGTTTTTCGGACAATTGGGCGGACAATTGCGTTCGCGTTATGTGATTTATGCCGATGATAGGCTGGCGGGATTTGTTTTTCTTGATCCCACTTCGGCGGATAGATTTCAAATACATTGGGATTATGCCTTTTCAAGGCTTGCTCATCCCGCTCAAATACTGATGAGCGTATTATATATTTTGTCCAAAGAAAGGGATCCTTCATATCCGTCAATTTTTTAATTTTACAATAGGAAATAAACCATGACCCTACCACCACCTCATAAATTTTTAATTTATATTTTTTTGAAGCCGCTTTGCGGCTTGAGGGGGTGGTAGGGTGAAAATAGGAATACTTACCGGCGGAGGAGATTGTCCCGGTTTAAACGCCGTAGTCAGAGCGGTTTCAAAATCAGCTTTAAAAAAGGGCTGGGAAATAATAGGTTTTAGAGATGGTTTCAAAGGCCTGGTTGAAAATAAATTTATAAAACTTAAAGACAGGGATGTTTCCGGTATAATTATAAAAGGCGGCACCATTCTCGGCACAAGCAATAAAGCAAATCCCTTTGAATATACTTTGGCTCCTTTCGGCTCTGCGAAGTCTCCCAGGGATATGTCCGCGAAAGCCATTGCCAATTTCCGTAAAAACAAATTGTCGGCGCTTATCGCGATAGGCGGGGACGGTTCATTGATTTTGGCCGATAAGTTTTATAAAAAAGGGCTCCCGGTTATCGGCGTGCCCAAAACCATTGATAATGATTTGGCTGCAACCGATATAACATTCGGTTTTGACAGCGCTTTGAGAGTCGCTACCGACGCTATTGATAAATTGCATACTACGGCGGAATCTCATCATAGGATATTGATAGTCGAAACCATGGGCCGTTACGCGGGCTGGATTGCTTTGAGAGCGGGGATAGCCGGCGGCGGTGATATAATATTGATTCCGGAAGTTCCCTATAAAGATGAAGATATCGTAAAAGCCGTTAAAGACAGATGTAAACAGGGTAAAAATTTCAGCATAGTGGTTGTCGCGGAAGGAGCAAAACCCGCCAAAGGAAAAATGACGGTAAAAAAAGTGGTTGAGGGTTCGCCCGAGCCTATAAGATTGGGCGGTGTTTCTTATAAGATAGCCGAGATGCTGGATAAAGAAGTTCATTTGGAATCCAGAGTTGTGGTTCTGGGCCATCTTCAAAGAGGCGGCAGGCCCACGGCTTTTGATCGCTGGCTTGCGACAGGATTTGGAATAAAAGCCGCCGAGATGGTTGAAAATAAAAAATTCGGTCGTATGGCTTCTTTTAAAAAATTTCAATTTACGGATGTTAAAATTAATGAAGCTGTGAAAAAACTTAAAAGAGTTTCTCCCAATTGCCAAGAAATTAAAATGGCCGTAAATGTGGGAACAAGTTTTGGAAATAGAAAAATTACCGGCTAATGCCGAGAGATAAAAGGAAAAAACATGAAAACGGAATATTTATACGGAGCAAATACTGTCAGTGAAGTTTTGAAATCGGAAAAGAGAATAATTATTAAACTGCTGGCTTCAAAGCACAGTCCCGTTGGGAAAGCAAAAATCGTTATAAGCACTGCCAGAAAAAGAGGGATAAAAGTCACTTTTTGCGAGCCTAGGCTTATGGATAAAATAGCCAGAGACGGAAATCATCAAGGCGTAATATTGGAAGTGGCGCCTATAAAGCCTATGCCTATGGTTGACGCTTTAGGTTCTTCTAAAAATCAAAAAAATCTGATTTGGGCGGCAATAGATGGTATTACCGATCCCATGAATTTGGGTCCGATTATAAGAAGCGCGGCTTGTTTTGGTGTTTCAGCTTTGATTCTGCCTGAAAGAAGAACGGTGGGGATTACTCCTATTGTTCAAAAAACCGCTTCGGGAGCGCTTGAAAAAATAAATATAGTCAGAGCGGGTAATTTAAATCAGGCAATAATAGATCTTAAGAAAAAAGGTTTTTGGGTTTATGGCGCGGATATGGACGGAACGCCGGCAAGCAAAGCCAAATTCGCTTATCCCGCTTTGATTGTAATAGGTTCCGAGGGGCAAGGGCTTCATAAACAAACGCGCAAGCATTGTGATGAGATAGTGTCCATTCCGCAGAAAGGCGGAGTTGAGAGTTTAAACGCTTCGGTTGCCGCCGGTATTATCTTTTATGAGATGACTCAAAAAAGAGGTAAATAAAGGGAAGGAAATAAAAGAGGTGGTGGGGTTGACAAATCCCATAAATCTGTTATACTTTTTATATAGGCGCGGAACACCTATTGCAGGTTAAGTTTCGCGCCTTTTCATTTATATAGGGGGATGAATTAGAAACCCTTTTTAATCATTAAAGAAGGAACAAAGTTTGTAGCTGACACCATTGTTCCGTTTATTCCCACAAATTTTTGGATATTGTGAACTTTTAAATTTAGGTTTAACGATAAACCGTTTTCAAAATTATAGAGAGCGCCGAAGCCGAAATTTCCGCCGAATTTTCCCGAGAAAGCGCCGGCGTATTTGGCGCCGTTTGCGCCCGTATAGGCGGCCACCCATCTGTGATAGAGTCCTATGCCGATACTGGCATAGAGATCAATCGCGCCGAAATCTTTAATCTCTTTAAAATAAGGCGCTATATAAAAAATTTTCGGTTTGCAATTTTTTTCAATGAAATGCGCGTGCCCGCCTTCATAACCGATATCAACGCCCAGAGCGTAGTTTTCACTTCTGGGTTTTTCTATGCTTATGGAAGCTGAAAGGGAAGATTCGTATTGTTCGCCCCAGTCGCCGCCCGCGGGCATGGAATAACCTATTCCGAAGTCTAAATAAGTTTTATGATTTAAATCATATAAAGCCGAAGCTCTCGGACATGAAAAGGCCATAAGCGTGATAAACGCGATAAAACTAAAAATAATTTTTTTCATTTCAAACCTTCCTAAAAATCAGTTTTTTTACTTCTGTTGTTTTGTAATCTGCAACCTGAGACTTGTTATCTAAAAAAATATTTACATTTTTTTATATGTGGCAATTATATCAAATAATGTTTATTTCAAAACCAATAAATACAATTCGCCTTTGGCTTTCATACTGCTGGCCTCTATCTTGGCTTTATCACCGGCGCCCCAAAATAAATCCACTCTGCCCGGGCCTCTTATGGCGGAGCCAGTATCCTGAGTTGTCACCATTCTGGTGAAATCTTTAAATTCAGTTATGCCGCCATTTGCGTCCGCGACCGGTTTTTTTGATTTTAATATGGCGGTTAGGCCATAAGGAATGGGTTTTGGGTCAACCGCTATTGAACGACCGGGCGTAAGCGCTTTGCCCATTGCGCCATAAGGCTGAGTGTCTGAGGGGTTAATCTTAAAAAACACATAGCGCGGAGTTAAATTTACAAGCCTTAATTCCCTCTCTTGAGTTTGAGCCGAAAGATAGGCGATAAAACCGCTGAAATTCATGGCGGGAATTTCTCCGCATTCCATTAAAATTCTTTGAACGCTTTTAAAGGGCCAGCCGTTCGCTCCGTTAAAACCGGCCTTTATAAAATAGTTTTCTCCAAAACTTAAAATTCCCGAACCTTGTATTTGCAGAAGCATTATCTCGGCGGGATGAGCCGACCAAACTATTTCAAGATTTTGATTATCCAGTTTTCCGTTTCTAATTTCTTCTCTTGAATAGTGTTTAACGATATTTCCTGTTTCATCAATTCTGCCATAATCAAAATCCACATTCATGGCAGGGGAGGTTTTTATAAGGTCTTGAGGTTTTAAATGAATGGGATATTTATATTTTTTTGTAGGTTCGGCCGAAACCGGAATTTGCGCTTCATAATAGCCTGTAATGACAACGCTGTTTGAGCCGTCATCAGCCACCGAGCGATAGAGTTTGAAATCTTTTTTTAAGATATCGTTTATTTTCGAATTTTTTATATCTCGGGAAAATATTTCCAATAATTTTTTTGTGGTCGCGCGCATTTGAAGGGAGGTATAATTGTCGCGCCCGATGATTATTTTAAAAGAGTCCTGTTTGGCGGTCCAGTAGGCGAGATTGGCTTTAAGCGCGGAAATAAGACCGGCTTTGTCCATGTCATCATCAAAAAAAGGCAGGTTATCCGAATCAATTAAAGAAACATCTTTAAGCCTCACTGTATCGTCATAATAAGAATCGAGATTTGTAAAATTTCTGAATTTAGGGCAATTTTCCAAAGGCTCAACAGTTCTTTGTATTGAAGGAATATTGAAACTGTTTTGACCTGTCATAAACCAGCTTTCTTGGGCGGAAATATGAGAAAGACACAAAAAAATACCCAAGGATGAAATCAGGAAGAGTTTCATTAAAAAATATTATCAAAAATATATCGCTAATGCCAACTGAAAAACAAGGGTCTTTTGGACCTTGACGAAACTTTCAATATCCTATAATATAGTCGGATATGGCATATAAGAATGTTGACTTATCGATTGCGGAGGTTATTATGAAACGGATTCTTGCGGCGGGACTGATTTTATTCGCGTTTTCTTTTGGAAATATAAATGTTGAAGGTTTTCATGTCAATCTTGAAGATTCCATGCAGGATATTAGCGCGGAGGATTTGGGAGTGCCCGTTATCGCGGAACCGGAGCCTGTTGTCGTAAAGGCCAATTTGCATAAAGTGACCAAAAAATGGACGGTAATGGTGTTTATTAACGGAAAGAATAATCTTGAGGGGGCGGGGCTTTTCAATATTAATCAAATGGAGTCCATTGGATCAAATAGGCATATGAATGTGGTGGTTGAAACCGGCAGAATGAAAGGTCAAGAGGGTGATACGGATTTAGACGGAGATTGGACGGGGAACAGAAGGCTTTATATCAAAAAGGACAGTAATGATGAAAAAATCACTTCTCAGATTGTAATGAAGCAAAAAAATGTTGATATGGGAGACTATAAGAGAATTGCAAATTTTGTTAAATGGGCCAAAGCCAATTATCCCGCTAAGAGATATATGCTCATAATTTGGAATCACGGCACAGGTTTTTTTGATCCCATTAGGGGTGACAAAGGCGTTCCGGGCAAGGGCATATCTTTTGATGATGAAACCGGCAATTATGTGAGAACCATGCAAATAGGGAAGATTTTCAAAGAGGCGGGAAAGGTTGATGTTCTCGGTTTTGATGCTTGTCTTATGCAAATGGCTGAAGTTGCTTTTGAGGTTAAAGATTATGCGGATGTTATAGTCGGTTCGGAAGAAACGGTTCCGGGATTGGGTTTTCCGTATGATAGAATTCTCAACACAATTAAAGAGAAACCGAGTATATCGGCTGAAGATTTGGGTTCGGATATGGTTGATCATCTAAAAGACTTTTATAAAGGTTATAAAGACGGAGTAACATTTTCCGCCATAAGAGCTTCCAAACTTGACGAGTTTGCAGAGCGTCTTTCGAGTTTCGTGTCATTGGCCAAAGAAGTTGATGATAAAAACGCGATTAGAAAAGCGCGAGCAAGAGTTCTCAGATATGATGTTCTCGGAGGTTCCGATCCAAGGAAGAAAATTTCTTTTTCCGGCGACATAAATCATTTTATTAAAATCATGTTAAGTAATGTCAGGAAACGGGAAGATAAAGCTCAATCTCTTAAAGATGAGATGAGAGCGCTTAGGAAATTTATTGCCAAAGATCTTATGATAAATGTTCAATCCGAGGGAAAAGAGAGAACCAGCCGTTTATTAAAGGACTCCGGCGGTATAGCCGTTTATTTTCCTCCCGTTGAAAAGAGCATATCTCAGAAAAACATTGAGGGTGTGTTTGAGAATAAATATCAGGATTTTTATTTTAACAAGGTGAGCGGCTGGTATGATTTTGTGACTTATATGTATGATGTGAAATAATAGCGAATATCCCGAATAAATAACATAAGCGGTGAACGGTGGTTTCCGTTCACCGCTTTTTCTTTTTGTTATCGCTTCACGCGTCAATTCTTATATTGTATGCTCTTTTGCAAAATTGTATTTTGTTTAAATTTCGAATAGATTGACTGATATAGCCCAAAAAGAATATAATTATACCACTACTTATATATAGGCGGGCGTAGTTCAACGGTAGAACACTAGCCTTCCAAGCTTGTTATGTGGGTTCGATTCCCATCGCCCGCTCTTAAACGATGGTGAATTGGAAGGCTAACTAAAGTTAAGGGTTGCAATTTCCAACGATAGTATTGTTTTTGGAAATGGGAATAGACTCCTTATATTCTTTCAAGTCGCCCGCTCCAATTATATGGAGACGAGTTTGTGAATAAGCGCTGGGGTAGCTCAACGGTAGAGCACCTCCTTGGTAAGGAGAAGGTTGTGGGTTCAAATCCCATCTCCAGCTTAGTAGCATCAAACGGTTTTCAGTAGATAGTAGGTTGGGATATGTAGTTGCAGAGCTTCCGCCAAAAACAATTGGCGGACAAGTGCTCTGCCATGATTAGGAAATTAACGATTAGGAGAAAAATAAAATGGCAAAAGAAAAATTCGACAGAAACAAACCGCATGTGAATGTAGGAACAATAGGACATGTTGACCACGGTAAAACGACATTAACCGCGGCTTTAACCAAGGTTTTAGCCGGACAAGGCAAAGCGAAAGAGATGAAGTACGCGGAAATAGCGAAAGGCGGAGTGGTCAGAGACGCCTCAAAGATTTTAACGGTAGCGGTTTCGCATGTTGAATATGAAACAGATAAACGCCATTACGCGCATATAGATTGTCCCGGACATGCCGACTATATCAAGAATATGATAACGGGCGCGGCGCAAATGGACGGAGCCATATTGGTGGTGTCCGCCGCGGACGGCCCCATGCCTCAAACCAAAGAGCATGTTCTTTTAGCCAGACAGGTAAATGTGCCCAATTTGGTTGTGTTTTTAAACAAAGCCGATTTGGTTGACGATGCCGAATTATTGGAATTGGTTGAAGTGGAAGTCAGAGACTTGCTTAATAAATATGAATTTGACGGTGATAATATCACCATCATCAGAGGCAGCGCATTAAAAGCAATGGAAGGGGATAAAGGCGAGCTTGGAGAAGGAGCAATAATGAAATTGCTTGAAGCCCTTGATACACAGATTCCTGATCCTAAAAGAGAAACCGATAAACCTTTCTTGATGGCTGTTGAAGATGTTTTCACGATAACCGGTAGAGGAACAGTAGCCACCGGCAGAGTGGAGCAAGGAAAGATTAATGTGGGCGATGCTGTTGAAATCATAGGTTTAAGAGAAACCAAAGCTTCAGTGGCCACCGGCCTTGAAATGTTCAGAAAGTTGCTGGATGAGTCTGTTGCCGGCGATAATATCGGAATGCTTTTAAGAGGCATCGACAAAGATAATGTGGAAAGAGGGCAAGTAATAGCGAAGCCTGGATCCATAAAGCCTCATAAGAAATTTAAAGGTGAAGTTTATATTTTAACGAAAGAAGAAGGCGGAAGACATACACCTTTCTTTAAAGGATATAAACCTCAGTTCTATTTCAGAACGACGGATGTAACGGGAGCGACTTTCTTGAAAGATGGAGCCGAGATGATAATGCCCGGAGATCATACTGAAATAACGGTAGAATTAATAATGCCCGTAGCCATGGATAAAGGCTTAAGATTCGCCATAAGAGAAGGCGGACATACGGTAGGAGCGGGTGTTGTAACTGAAGTTATAGAATAAAAAAAGCGCGGAGGCCGCAAAAGTAGGGCGTAAAAAATGAAGCGCGAAGAGCGCAGAAGATTTTGCGCTATCTGCGAAGTTTTAGCGTTCTTTGCGAGTTTAAGGATATAATTTATGGCAGATAGAGTTATAGTCACACTTGCTTGTTCAAAGTGTAAAAACAAGAATTATCATTTTCAACGCGGAAAGAAAAAAGACTTTAAAATTGAGTTGAAAAAGTTTTGTAAAGCTTGCGGAAAGCAAGTTCTTCACAAACAAGTAAAGTCATAAAACCCTTAATGGGAGCGTCGGTTAAAGGTAAACCAGCGGTCTCCAAAACCGCAACTGAGGGTTCGAGTCCTTCCGCTCCCGAACCCTATAACCGCCGGAGTTAATCGGTTGAGGGAGTTTTAAGGCTAAGAAATGCTATAATTAAGGCGATTATGAATAAAATAACAGAATTTCTAAAAGGCGTATACGAAGAATTGTCTAAGGTAACATGGCTGAATCGTCAGGATGTTATAAAGTCCACCATTGCGGTGACTGTGGTTGTTATACTGGTCTCCATCTACATAAGTTTGGTTGACTTTGGACTTTCAAAAATAATCGGTAGTTTGATCGGAGGTCGGTAAAATATATGGCAAGAGGTTGGTATGTAATTCACACTCGAACGGGCTTTGAAGATCGCGTGCAAAAAATAATTCAGCAAAAAGTGGACAATAATGAACTTTACAATAAGGTGTTCAGTATATTGGTTCCTACGGAAGATATAATACAAGTAAAGCAAAACAAAAAAGAGGTTCGCAAAAGAAAATTTTTCCCCGGCTATGTTTTGGTTGAGTTAAATCTTGATAATGAAACATATTGGGCGATTAAGGGCATACAGGGTGTATCCGGCTTTTTAGGAGATCCCAAACCGGTTCCTCTTCAAGAGCGTGAAGCTCATAAGATACTTGAATTGGTTAATATCTCCAGTCAAGAAAAACCGAAACCTGCCGTCCAGTTTGAAAAAGGCGAGAACATAAGAATTACCGAAGGCGCTTTCAAACATTTTATGGGCGTAGTTGAGCAGGTAAGCGAGCAAAAATCCAAACTTAAAGTTACGGTAACCGTATTTGACAGGCCTACTCCTGTGGAATTGGATTTTCTTCAAGTTGAAAAGGTTTAATTTAATAATTAAGGAAAGGTAATACATATGGCAAAGGTTAAGAAAGTAAAGGCGTTTATTAAATTGCAAGTTCCGGCAGGAGCCGCGAATCCCGCGCCTCCCATTGGTCCCGCTTTAGGACAGCATGGCGTTAATATAATGGATTTTTGTAAGCAGTTTAATGAGAAAACAAAAAAAATGGAATCGGGAGTTCCCATTCCGGTGGTTATAACCGTTTATGAAGACAGAACTTTTAGTTTTATCACTAAAATGCCTCCAATGTCGGCGCTTATAAAAAAAGCCGCGGGACTTGCGAAAGGTTCCGGTGAGCCTAATAAGAATAAGGTCGGAAAATTAAATCTTAAGCAGATTGAAGAAGTTGCCGCTCAGAAAATGCCCGATCTTAATACTAAAGATGTGAAAGAGGCTATGCAAATGGTTAGAGGCACAGCCAGAAGCATGGGAATAGAAACGGAGTAGCATAGAGAGTAGAAATAAGTAAGCAGAAAGCAGTTATAAAAAAATGAAAGTGAGGAAGCGGCGCTATAGCGTTGCGATAATACCTCAGGGAGAATAATAATGGGAAAGAGAATAAATAATTTAAAAAAAGAATTGGATTTGGAAAAAATATATTCAATTGAAGAAGCCGTTGAACTTGTAAAGAAAAATGCTACGGCAAAATTTGATGAAACCGTTGAAGTTCATGTGAAACTTGGAATAGATCCCAAGCATTCCGATCAAATGGTTAGAAATATTGTCTCTCTTCCCCATGGCACCGGAAAAACCAAAAAGGTTGCCGTTATAGCCAAAGGCGAAAAAGCCAAGGAAGCTCAAGACGCGGGAGCCGATATGTATGGCGGTTCCGATATTATTGATGAGATTTCCAAAGGCAAGATGGATTTTGATGTTCTCGTTGTTACGCCCGATTTAATGAAGGATGTGGCAAAGCTTGGTAAAATACTCGGACCTCGCGGGCTTATGCCGAATCCGAAAAGCGGAACGGTTACCTTTGATGTGAAAACAGCGGTTAAAGAACTTAAAGCGGGAAGAATAGAGTTTAAATCCGATTCTCACGGAATTATTCATTCACTTATTGGAAAAGCTTCTTTTTCCAACGCGAATATCGTGGAGAATTTAAAAGTTGTCGTAGACGCTATTGTCAGACATAAGCCTTCGGCGTCTAAAGGCGTGTACCTTCAATCCATTTTTGTAACTTCCACAATGGGTCCCAGTTTTAGCATAGATACCAATACAAAATTCTAAATTTAAAACTTTCAGGGGCTTTTTAAGAAAAAACTTTATTAAGGGGAAAACATGCGAAAATTAAAAACTTTTGTGGTGGGCGTATTTGTTTTTATCATTTCAACCGGGGCGGCATTTGCCGGAGAAGCGGATCTTGTCATACCGGACCTTTCTTCAGTTCATTTCATAGGCATATCGGGACATAATTTGCTTATCTATGGTTTGATTGTATGCGCTTTGGGCATAATTTTTGGCCTTATGCAGTCATTTCAGATAAAGAAGCTCCCCGTTCATAAATCCATGAAGGACATTTCAGAACTCATTTATTCCACCTGTAAAACATATTTGTTTACTCAAGGAAAATTCATTGCTATCTTATGGGTATTTATAGCCTCCATAATGGTTATCTATTTTGGCTTTCTTCTTCATCATGGCATAGGCCAGGTTTCCATCATAGTCTTTTTCAGTATAGTCGGTATTTTAGGCAGTTATACCGTGGCCTGGTTTGGAATAAGAATAAATACTTATGCCAATTCAAGAACAGCTTTTGCCAGTCTTGCCTCTGTTGCTTATCCCACAATGGCCATTCCCCTTAAAGCCGGAATGAGTATAGGAATGTTACTTATAAGTATTGAGTTGTTAATAATGCTAATCATACTTATCTTTATTCCCGGTAAATACGCGGGAGCTTGCTTTATAGGTTTTGCCATAGGTGAATCATTGGGCGCGGCCGCGCTTAGAATAGCCGGAGGGATATTTACCAAGATAGCGGATATCGGCTCCGATTTAATGAAAATAGTTTTTAAAATAAAAGAAGATGATGTGAGAAATCCAGGAGTTATTGCCGACTGCACAGGGGATAATGCCGGTGATTCCGTAGGACCGACAGCCGATGGTTTTGAAACTTATGGCGTTACGGGAGTCGCGCTTATAGTTTTTATAATTTTGGCGGTGCCTGAAGCAATAACGCAGGTGAAATTATTGGTTTGGATATTTGCTATGCGTGTTGGTATGGTGGTTACAAGCGCTTTATCTTATTGGATTAACGGTTTAATATCCAAAGCAAGATTTGGCCAAGAAAAGAAATTTGATTTTGAAAGTCCGCTTACTTCATTAGTTTGGCTCACCTCTTTTGTTTGCATTGTCGCCACTTACATCTTGTCTTATGTTCTTATCCCTGAGCTTGGTGACGGGTCTCTTTGGTGGAAACTTTCCACAATAATAAGCTGTGGAACCATAGCCGGAGCCGTTATTCCGGAATTAGTTAAGATTTTCACTTCGGTTAAATCATCTCATGTAAAAGAAGTTGTTACGGCGTCTGAAAAAGGCGGAGCTTCTTTAAATATATTATCCGGCCTTGTAGCCGGAAATTTTGCCGCTTATTGGCTTGGTTTTGCCATAATATTTTTAATGTCGATAGCTTATATAGTCAGCGCTCACGGTGTAGGCGGCATTATGAATGCTCCGGCCATATTCTCTTTTGGTTTGGTCGCTTTTGGATTTCTCGGCATGGGACCTGTAACCATAGCGGTGGATTCCTATGGACCTGTAACCGACAATGCTCAGTCTATCTATGAATTATCCATGATAGAAACAGTTCCCAATATTAAAGAAGATGTAAAAAAAGATTTTGGTTTTGACCTTGATTTTGAGAATGCCAAAATGAAATTGGAAGAAAATGACGGAGCGGGAAATACTTTTAAAGCTACGGCTAAGCCTGTGCTTATAGGCACGGCGGTAGTTGGGGCGACCACTCTTATATTCGCCATAATAGAAGTATTAAATAAAACTTTCCCCGGCGAAGTTGTAGCGGGATTATCCATTCTTACTCCTGTGTTCTTATTGGGGTTGATAACCGGATGAGCTATTATATTTTGGTTTACCGGCGCGACAATTCAAGCCGTTACAACCGGCTCTTACAGCGCGGTTGAATTTATT
>DAOWCC010000186.1 GCA_030639665.1 Elusimicrobiota bacterium
AAGCAATCCCGATGAAATAAAAAAATCAGTGGAAACCGCCTTTTATCTGCTTAAAAACCAGAAAAAAAACTCCGGCGCTTTAAGGCTTGTAAAACCGCCTAAGCCTGTTGCCGGAAAAAAAAATCTCTTCTCTAAAACCACCGCGGAAATTTCTCCCGAATTTAAAGCTCTTCAAATAAAAAGTCTCGCGAAAAAATGCAAGAAAAACAAACAAGCTTGCTGTGGAACACTGGAAAACGGCTGTGTGGAAACAACTATCGCCAATAATCTGGGTCTTTATTTGTCTCACAAAGAGTCTTATATTAGTTATAACATCACCATTCAAGATAAAGATGGGTTTGGCTGGGCGAGCCAAAGCGCCAATGATATTAAAGTTATGGACTTTAATAAGATTGAAGAAACAGCCCGTCAAAAGGCCAGGCTTTCAAGAAAGCCAATCGCGATAAAACCCGGAAAATACACGGTCATACTTGAACCGGCCGCGGTCGCTGATTTTTTAATGTACATGAATCTTTATGGGTTTGGCGGAAAATTCTATCTTGAAGGACAAAGTTTTATTTCAGGTAAAATGGGGAAAAAACTTTTAAGCGATAAAATATCAATTTGTGATAACGCTATTGACGGACCATCCGCCGGCGCGCCTTTTGATTATGAAGGTTTTCCAAGAAAAAAACTTTCCTTAATCGAGCGCGGCGTGGCAAAAAATGTGGCTTTTGACAGAAAAACGGCATTGGAAGCCAAAACAAAAAATACGGGACACAGCCTTCCCATTCCAAACACTTACGGCCCTTTTCCGTTAAATACAATTGTTTCCCCCGGAGAAACAAATATTGAAGATATGATAAAACAAACATCAAAAGGGATTTTAATAACACAATTTCATTACATAAACTTACTTAAACCCTTAAACCTTGAGATAACGGGAATGACCAGAAACGGAACCTATCTTATAGAAAACGGAAAAATAAAAAAACCGGTTAAAAACATGAGATTTACGGAAAGTATAATAAAAGCCTTAAACAATATTGTTTGTGTCGGTGATAAACCGGTTCCAATAAATTCTTGGGGCAAAACATCCGTTCCGGCATTAAAAATTAAGGATTTTAATTTTTCATCATCAACAGAGTTTTAATAACGGCAGATCGAGATCAAGGCTAAGATTGAGAACAGGGTTGAGATTGAGAACAACAATTACGGAAGCCTTAATCTTGACCTACAGTTTTAGAGTCTTTTCTTGGCCTTAATCTTGGCCTGCAGTTTATACGGAGGAATAATGTTTAATTTTTGCAAAAAAGCCATTGAAATAGCCAACAAACATAAAGTTGATTTTGGCGATATTCGAATAATAGAAGAAAGAATACAAAATTTAAGTGTTAAAAACGGAGAAGTGAGCGGGTTCAAAGATTCAAATTCTCTTGGATTTGGAGTCAGAATACTTTTAAACGGGGCTTGGGGTTTTGCCTCCAGTGATATTATGAGTGCCAAAGAAATAGAAAAAATCACGCTTCTTGCCATAAATATAGCTAAAGCAAGCTCTTTGTTGAAAGAAAAAAAAGTCAGACTCGCGAAAGAAGATATCTATGAAGATATTTGGCAAACCCCTTTTATTATAGATCCCTTTGAAGTTTCGATTGAAGATAAATTTGATCTCTTATTCAAAATAGACTCCATTCTTAGAAAAAAACCTGAAATAAAATCCGCCGTCTCATCATTAAACTTTAAAAGAGAACATCAATATCATATGACAACGGAAGGTTCTAAAATAGAACAAATCCTTCTAAACAGCGGCGCCGCTTACTACGCGACCGCCGTTTCAAATAATGAGGTTCAAATTCGTTCATACCCATCAAGACGCGGCCAAACATTATCCATGGGCTATGAAATTATTGAATCCTTAAAATTGATAGAAAACGCGGAAAGAACCCGTGATGAAGCCATAGCCCTTTTAAAAGCTCCTCAATGCCCTCAAGGCGACTTGGATCTTATAATAGGAGGGGATCAATTGGCTCTGCAAATCCATGAATCCGTAGGCCATGCCACAGAGCTTGACAGAGTTTTGGGATATGAAGAAAGCTATGCCGGCTCAAGTTTTGCCACAACGGAAAAACTGGGGAAATTTCAATATGGCTCAAATATTGTTAATTTAGTGGCTGATGCCACCGTTCCGGGCGGCCTTGCGACTGCCGGTTATGATGATGACGCGGTAAAGGCTCAAAGATGGAATATAGTCAAAAACGGAATATTAAACGGCTATATGACAAATAGAGAATTCGCTCACAATATAAAAGAAACAAGAAGCAAAGGCTCCTGCAGAGCGGATGGCTATAATAATATCCCGATAACAAGAATTTGCAATTTAAGCCTTATGCCCGGCAAACATGAGCTTGATGATTTAATAAAAGGCGTAAAAAACGGCGTATTAATGGAAAATAATAAATCATGGAGCATAGACCAAAAAAGGCTTAATTTTCAATTTGGCTGTGAAATTGGATGGTTGATAAAAAACGGCAAAATAAAATCCATAGTAAAAAACCCCGTATACCAAGGAATAACACCTGAATTTTGGAACTCTTGCGACGGGATAGCCAACGAAAAATATTGGGAATTATGGGGAACCTGTAATTGTGGAAAAGGCCAGCCGCCCCAAACAGCTATGATGAGCCATGGAAGCAGTCCTTCAAGATTTAGAAAAGTAAAAATAGGCATAAAATCCTAAAAACAGATGGTTTGTATTAATTATATTATCATTATTAGTTACCTTTAGTGATTATTGACTTTGCGGTTAAAAAAAACTATCATTTTCATAGGTATTAACAGGCTTTCAACAGTTAACAATTATTTAACATTTTTTTTACATTTTTATTGATAGGCAACTTGTATAAAACTTATTAACAAAAAAAATCCTTAAAAATCAAGGTTTTTTTAAAAGTCGCACCACTTTATTAACAAATGTGAGTAACTTGTGGATAACTCTGAAAATATAACTGAACTCTGGAAAAAAACTCTTTCAAAATTAGAGCAGGAATTTGATATTGGAGCCGTAGATTTATGGATTCGGCCGATAAAACCCCTGTTTATTGATAATGATTCCCTTAAAATAGAGGTTCCGGACTCTATAATATATGAAAAAGTAAATACTCGCTATGAAGGAAAGATTATTGAAATACTCAAAGAATTAACGGGAAAAAACATAAACATCAAATACTCCATGTCATTGGAAAAAGTAAAACCTCAAGCAACGCAAGAGACTGCAATCCGGCAAGAGATTCAAACACCGCGCAAAAATCCTTTTAATCCAAATTTTGTTTTTAACTCCTTTATAATGGGAGATTCCAATAGATGGGCGTATTCATCCGCTGAAGCGGTGGCAAAAACCCCCGGTACGCTTTATAATCCTTTTTTTATATACAGCCAGCCCGGACTTGGAAAAACACATCTTCTTCACGCTATAGCAAACGATATGCTTAAAAAAAACCCTCAAGCCAAAATAGTTTATACGCCAAGTGAAAACTTTGTAAACGAATATATAGAAGCCATTCAAACAAGGAGTATTGAAAGATTTAGAAATAAATATAGAAAACTGGATTGCCTTCTTTTGGATGATATACAGTTTTTGGCCGGCAAAGACAAGAGCGCGGAAGAGTTCTTCTACACTTTTAATCCTTTGTTTGAATCAAAAAAACAAATAGTTATCACTTCAGATAGACCTCCCAAAGAGCTTAACTTAGAGGAAAGGCTTGTTTCAAGATTTCTTTCCGGCGTTGTAGCCGATATAATATATCCTGATTTTGAAACCAAAATGGCGATATTAAAACAAAAAAACGAATCTCTCTTTGTTAAAATTCCCGATGATGTTTTAAGTTTTTTAGCTGAAAATGTAAAAAAAAGCATAAGAGAACTGGAAGGAGCGCTTCTTACGGTGGAAAACTTTTGCACAAATATGAATATTCAGCCGTCTATAGATATTGTAAAACAATTAATAAGAGACAATAAGATAGCCGGAAGACAAGATGATGATGACACGGCCATAGATATAGACTCTATAAAAAAAGTTGTCGCCGATAAATACAATTTAAACCTCAGAGACTTTAAATCAAACAGTAGAATAGAAAGTATCTCCTTTCCCCGGCAGGTTGCTATGTACTTGGCTTGTAAATTAACCGACATGTCCCTGCCAAGTATCGGAGCGGCTTTTAGCAAAGATCATAGCACTGTTATATACGCGAGAAAAAGA
>DAOWCC010000239.1 GCA_030639665.1 Elusimicrobiota bacterium
AAAAAAATAAAGAACAATTCCACACAAAGACGCCAAGACACGAAGAAAGGCAACAAGGAACTAGAAACGACACTAAGCTATTTAGATGGTTACATAACTAATTTGTCGCTACACTAGCCTTTAGGCTGGGCGAGCTTCATTTACTGATGGAGTGAGTATTAAGTTCGCGCGGATTTTTTAATTTACAAAAATCATTTTCCATATAAAGAGGAAGTTTGAAATGAAATTCACTTCCTTCTCCGTTCCCGGATTTTACATCCAATTGGGAGTTGTGAAGTTCAATAATGCTTTTTGTCATTTTCAAGCCGATTCCAAATCCTGTCGCGTGTTTTATGCTTTTTTGAGTTCTGTAAAAACCATCAAATATTTTGTTAAAGTCTTCTTTTTCTATGCCTATGCCATAGTCCTTAATGGATATTTTTAAAAAATTTCCATTAATTCTGCGCAAACGAATCTTAATATTTTTGCTTTTGGGAGAATATTTTATGGCATTGCTTAGGATATTTGATACTGCCAGACTTATAAGATCAACATCGCATTGGACAAAGGGATGGGTTTTTGGGAAATCTCTTATTATCTTTATATTTTTTTGATAGGCTATGGGAAGGAAATGGTTGACGGTGCTGTCTATGACATTTTTTATATCGGTTTTTGTAATATCGAGTTTTACATTGCCGGATTCCAGTTTGGATTTATTTAAAAAAACTTTAATCTGTTCGCTCATGGCGGTGTAATTATAGCGATGCATTTTATAAAGATTAAGTCTCTCTTTGTCAACTTTTTCTCCTTCCCCTTCTTCAAGAAGAAGAGCGGTAAGATTTAGTCCGGTGAGGAGATTATTGAATTCATGGCTTACCGCTGAGACCATGTCGCTATTGAGTTTGGCGTTTTCTCTTTCTTTTGTCAGGATGTCTTTGAGTTTATGAAGGAAAAAAGTTGTTCCTATAAAAAAAGCGAGTCTTACAAAAACGTTCCATGAAAAGATTAATTGATTTGAATAATCGTGGCCGGTCAAGATATCAGCAAAAGCCCAGAGAAGGGCCGCGAAGATTGAAAATGCAAAACTCCAAATTCTATTTTTTTTCCAAGCGATATATACAACGGGAAGAATATAAAACAAGGTAAAACACACTTCGGTTCCCGTAGTAAAATCAAAAAACATAATTAGCAATAAAAGGATTATTGTTAGAAAAATCAGAAGCGTTCGTTTAATATGCGAAAAACCAAAGGACATCTTCCCTTCCCCCGTTTAACTTACCCTAATCATATTATATACTATTATTCGGCTTTGTCTATATGACTTGTGTTACATCGAGCCGGATATTTATTTGTAGATTTTTTTTGCAGCATATTTAGGAGGCTTTACCTATGAAAGTTGCTGTTTGCCAATATGATATTAAATGGGAAGATAAGGATTTCAATAAAAAGAAAATAGAGGATTTATTGAACAAATGCGGGAAGAAAGCTGAAATTGATTGGCTTATTTTCTCTGAGATGACTTTAAGCGGATTTACGATGAATAAAGAAGCCTCAACTTTAAATGAAGGTGATTTGAAGTTTTTTTCGGAACTTGCCAAAAAACATTCAATCAATATTTCGTTTGGCGGAGTTGAAAATGAATATAACAATATAATAACCCTTGATAGAAAGGGCGAACGAATAAATACTTATTCAAAGATACATCTTTATTCTTTCGGCGAGGAAGATAAGCATTATAAGGCGGGAGCGGAGCAATCAATATTTGAACTTGAAGGTTTTCGCATTATGCCTTCAATTTGTTTTGATTTGCGCTTTCCCTATCTTTTCTGGAATATGGCGGAGAAAGCCGATATCTTTGTTAATATGGCCGCTTGGCCCATGAAAAGAGCCGAGCATTGGATGACTCTTCTTAAAGCCAGAGCCATTGAAAATCAATGTTGTATGGTGGGAGTAAACAGGATAGGGCTTGAAGGAAAAATAGAATTCAGCGGAAATTCAATGGCTTTTGACTCAATGGGTTTAACAGTTGTTGACGCAAAAAATGAAGAAGGTGTTTTTGTAGCCGAAATTCCTTTTCAAATAGCGAATATAGAGAAAATAAGGTCAAGGTTTCCTTTTTTAAAAGAGAGAAAAGGCGCCCAATATAATTAATTTTCAGGAGCTTTTTAAATAAATGAAGATATTAAGTTGGGGCGATTTGATAACTGTGGGAGAGTATAAGTCCCATTCAAGTTTTGACCATGTTTTGAATTTTTCGCGAAAAGAAAAATTACTTTCAGTTGTGGATGATAAAGTAGGGGCCGGGCCTTTAAGTATTCTGGTTGATTCAATTGAATCGATAAAGTTTTTAAAGATAACCGGTGAATATGTATTGGTTAATAATGAGAAGTTTCCCAAAGCGAGTATTGAAAAATACAGTTCGGAAATGAGCAAAGTTCCTGTCTCTGTTTTCTCGGAGTTTTTTTGGGAATTTATAAAAATTGTCAAAAAGAGA
>DAOWCC010000042.1 GCA_030639665.1 Elusimicrobiota bacterium
GGAACCTAAAGCAACTCCCGCAGCTTCGGCAATATCTCTATAAGAAGCATTGAACAATTTTGGCGCACATAAGAGGAGGAAAACCACACGCATTCCGGTTGTGGTTGCCGCGCGGTTTTTAACGGAGGGAATGTTTTCTAAATTACGTTTTTGACCAATAACAAAAACATGCAAACCTTCCGCTTTTAAATAGACATTGCCGGCAGTATCAATAAACTGTATTCCCAATTCTCGGCAATACTTTGCCATCTCAGTTGTAATATATGGAGCCACCAATAGGCAAGACATTTTTGATTTTTCAAACTGCATTTTGATAAGCCCCAGATTGGAAATACTGTTGATTGATTTTATTTCAGCATTATAATTAAACTTTCTTTGTCCAAATCTAAAAACAATAGATGCATCCATCTGTATTCTATTGGTTTGAGTATAATAATTCTCAACTTTTCCATATACCTCAGCAGTTCGAGTTACAGCATCCAGCGCCATGTTTAATATTCGCTCTTTTTGAATTTTATGCATTTTTTTTGGATTCATAACATCATCAGCCTTTTAATATTGTGTTCAATTTTCAATAGTGTACACCAAATGTGTACATTTGTCAATATTGAACAAGGGTTTAGATTTAACGGGAGCAGTTAACACAAAGAGGCGTTTCCGGCATGGCCTCTAGGCGGGCTTCGGCAATCGGCTTCTCACAAGCAACACAAATTCCGTAATCATCGCCTTTTGATATTTTATCCAAAGCCTGCCTGGCCAATTTAAGTTTTATCTGGATATTTCCCTGAAGAGATAGCGCTATATTTTGTGCGTGCAAGGCATCGGCGCGAGATAGGCGGCCTATTGAATCGTCAAGCGAAACCGTTTCGGTTGTTTCTTTATTGGCGTCAAGCGCGCCTTCCAATTCGACAATCAACTTCTCAAGAAGATTCTTGAGATAGTCCAGTTTTTCTTTTTCCATATCTGCCTCTTATTAATTACAACATCCCCTTTTATAAACACGAAGTCATTGTCATCCATTCCGTTTTTTTTTAACTGGGGTGGACGCCCAGTTAATTGTCACCGCGGCGCCGAAGGACTGTAGATGTCCCAAATATGTCTTTATTTGTTCTTTTTGCGGCTTTACGAAATCTATCCGCTTGTAATTCTCAGCCAATACCTGAAAACGCCTTTTTATACGTTGCGCATCCCGGCGATGCAACAACGCCTGAGCTTTATCGGCAATCAGGCGGGCCAGCAGCAGGCTGTGGCCTAAAAAACGGCGATGTACTTCCTGCAAAGAGGATATATCCCCTAATTGTTCAAGCTTTAGGCTGTATCCTTTTGTGTTCTCGGTCAGGAGGCTCTGTAAATCTAAGAGGATAGCACTACCCAAATTGAGCGTTACCGGTTCCAAACCTGCCTGAGTTCTATGTTTGGAAGTTGATTGACGCAAAGCCAAATCTTCAACGCAGAGCCGGGGCTCGTTAGGATAAGAGGTGACTTGCTTTGTAATGAGCGCTTCCAGTGGATCTTTGGTATCCATTATCCTAGCAATGGAACGCAGCGGCTGCCCTATTGAAAGAGGAAAGCGCGCGAAACGATACTTTGCCCGCGAGCCTGGCAATTGGCGATAGGCCACGAATTCTGTTTTTAAGCCGGGCGAACTCTCAAATGTTTTACGTACTTGCTCGAATACATCCAGCGGCATAGTGGGGAGCCCGACTTTGTCCAACAATGGAACGCTGGGATAGCCGCCGGCTTGCAGAATGAGCGCTACCGCGTCGGCGCAGTTGAAGTTGCCTCTGCTCCAACGTAGACTGCCGCGGGAGAATTTTGAATCTATCTTGGTGGCCTCTTTCTTCATCGAATTTAGGCGGCCGGCCGAAACGCCCGAAATACGTAACCCGATGGTGGCCCTCCCGTATGCCATTCCATAGGTGCTCACGTGTATCTGCGAGCGTGATGGGCGCCGTACCCCGTACAAGTATTGATCCAGATCTAGCCTTTGAAGTAGGTTTGGGTCAACTTCCGGGACAGCTATATGATTAGTGCTGTATACCGTGACTCCAATCCTTATTGCAATGTGCCCAAATGGATTCTCAAGAACTATACGCTGAGGCGAAGTGGCCGTAGAATAGGAAAGAAGCAGTTCCAGTTCTGAAGGCGCTTCGGAGTTAAGTATGGCTATGGCTTCTTTTGCGTTCTTTACCGGTTTACCGTTCTCAAGACCGAATTCCGCTTCCGTTACGGATGGAGTGAAATTTGCATCCAGCGCAAAACCCGAGATAGCGGATATATTTGCGTTCCCGCGGAACTTCGCCTGAGCTTTTAGCAATTTATCTGCCCTGTCTGGAGTAGCCAACAGAGTTGCCGCAGCTATGCCAGCCTGCTGCGCGTTCCCCACTACTTTCGCAAGGCCCATGCGTCGGAACATGCGGGCATTCTCCCTTTCGTGACCACTGACTACGTCCAACAATATGGTAGGAATGCCTGTGGCAAACGCTTCCGTAGGAGTCATGCCGCCGGCTTTTGTCAATAACACCTCGCAACACCGCATTAATGAGAGTATTTCGTCACGCGGAACAAGCCCTAGGATTTTTACCATTATCCTGCCGGGGAGGTTCCTCCGCAGAGTGTTCAATCCGGCCCTTTGCCGGGAGTTCAGGCCGCAGGCTGCGATTATCTGCAGCGGACCTTTAAAGTCTTTGGACAAACTCTTTACTGCGGCTATGTAATCCACTGCGCCTTCCTTGCCGCCTGTTATCAGGACTGTAGGCCGCGAAGGAGCCATCCCATAGCGCTTGAGAATTTGCGCCCGGGAGGAAGAATCCGAATTATCGCTGAAGATGGGCATCCCGCTTGTGACGACTCTGTCCGCCGGTACACCCGCAGCCAGCCATTTCTCCTCCAGTTCACGGTGAGCCAAAAAGGTTTTGTCGACACGCATTGAGATGCGTGGGAAGTAACCTTCAAAATAGTCGGTGTGCAACCAACCTATGCGGACATCCGCCAGCAGGCCGCGCTCGCGGAGATTACCGAGGACCTGCGCGGAGCCGTAATGGGTCGCAATTATGGTATCCGGCTTGGCATCATTTATATAGGCATGAACTTTGTCTTCCGGGTAATCGTTCGGAAGCATTCTAAGCGACGGGATGCGGTTACCGCGCGCCTGCATAGAGCGGAAAATATTTTCAAAACAGCCGGGCAAGTTATTGGCTATGAACCAGTATAATTTTTCATCAAGTTTTCGCCAGGCCGGCGTCATGAATTCGCGGATATCCTTGAGCGTTATTTTCGCGTCCGGCGCCTGGCGCAATATTTCTTTCCGCACACCCTGCGCGGCACTGATATGCCCCCGGCCTATTGAGGAATAGAAAATAATTATATTCATATAATCACGCTCCTTTTTATATTTCCGGCCATATTCCGACTATTTAAAGCGCAGGCCCGGAAAAACCCGAGCCTGATTATTATTGAAACAAATCTAAAAACAGAATAAAAAACTTATTCAAAAGGCTGCCACTCACATTTTTCTTTCCACTCTTTTTCATCTATGAAAGTTATTCTTGTTTTTGGATTCAAAAAAGCAAGCTCTCTAAGTCTGTTTGAAATTATATCGAAAGAAAAAACAGCATCACCAAATATTTTAGCTTTATTTTTAACCCGGCTTTTTTTTGGAGCCTTCTTTTAAAAAATCGGCTTTTTCATATCGTCAAAACCGCTTCCGAATTGTTTCCAATTTTTCCCCGCTTTACTGAAATAAAAAATTCCAAGCTCTCCCTTTTTTACTGCTTCGTCATAATAAACCGTTGCCATAATAGCGAAAGGATTGGCGGAATAACGAATCTCTCTAATTTTTCCGTCCCAATTTTGAAGAGCTTTAATTTCATTTTTGCATACTTTGTCTTCAAAATATTTTGAACTGATAGCATTCAATGTTATAGGCGGAGCATATTTTTTTACGCCTTCCACATCCTTATTTTTATAAGCTATTTAAAATCGATTTATAAAAATACTTAAATTTTGGGACCGGCATTGCAAATATCTTCATCCTCTATATCAAACTTTTTAAAATTCTTTATGAAAAGGGAGGCAAGCTCTTTGCGTTTAATCCCATACTCAGCTTTATCCTTCCACGCTTTTGAAGGATTTAAAATTTCAGGGGAAATATCGCCGAGTTTCTTTGGAATTATAAATCCAAAAACATCATCTTTTTCAAATTCTGCATTATCAAGCCCGCCTTCAATGGCATTATTTAAAAGCTCTCTTGTATGTTTAATGCTTATCCTTTTGCCGACGCCATAAGGTCCTCCGATAAGTCCCGTATTTATAAGCCAGCAATTAACATTATGCTTTTTTATTTTCTCGCCCAAAAGTTTCGCGTAAACTTTGGGATGATGACTCATAAAAGGCGCGCCAAAACAGGTGCTGAAAGTCGCGACCGGTTCCACTATGCCTATTTCGGTGTTGGCAACTTTAGCCGTATAGCCGGAGATAAAATGATACATCGCCTGCTCATATGAAAGCTTGGATATGGGAGGTAGAACGCCGAAAGCGTCATAGGTCAGCATAACTATGTTTTTGGGATGAGAGAAATGATCTTTCTGAATGGAATTATCTATAAATGTTAAAGGATAAGCCCCGCGGGTATTTTCTGTAAGAGAATTATCGTCAAGTTTTAATTCTCTGGTTTTCTTGTCAAAAACCACATTTTCAAGAACCGCGCCAAAACTATTTACGGCTTTATGAATTTGAGGTTCCGCCTCTTTGGAAAGATTGATAACCTTGGCATAACAGCCGCCTTCATAATTAAATATACCGTCATCACTCCAGCCATGCTGATCATCGCCTATAAGCCTTCTCTTAGGATCTGATGAAAGAGTGGTTTTTCCCGTACCGGATAAACCAAAGAATATGGCCGTATCATCTTTCTCGCCTATATTGGCCGAGCAATGCATACTCATTACGCCCTTTAAAGGCATAAGATGATTCATAACCGAGAAGATGGATTTTTTAATCTCTCCGGCATAACCCGAACCGCCTATTATTACCATTTTCTTTTTAAAATTAACCAGAATAAAAGTTCCCGTCCTTACCCCGTCAATTTCAGGGTCCGCTTTAAAATCAGGAGCGCAGATAACCGTAAATTGAGGAATATGCTTGGCGCTTTCATTAGCGTCGGCCTCAATAAAAATATATTTTGAAAATAAACTTTGCCAAGCATGCTCGGTTATTATTCTTATCGGCAGACGATGCTCTTTATTTGAACCGGCAAAACAATCCTGAACATAAATATCTTTTTCATTCATATATGTGGTAAGTTTAGCCAAAAGATTATCGAATTTATCTTCGCCTATCGGCACATTATAATCTCCCCACCATATATCAGACTTGCTTGTCTCTTCTTCAACAATAAATTTATCTTTGGCGGCTCTTGCCGTATGTTTACCGGTCTCCATAATGGCGGCTCCGTCTTTACTTAAAAAACCTTCTCCTTTTTTTACCAAATGTTCATATAAAAAAGGAACGGATGAGTTCCAATAAACATCTTTTTTAGGCTTTAAATCGACATTTTCCAATCCATATTCACTTTTAATTTGAGTATCAGTCATAATAATTTTCTCCTTAATTTATAAAGCAGGTTAAGATTGAGATTAAGACCGAGAACGCAAAATCATGAAATAAATCTCTCTTTTAATCAGCTTCAAACTCTATTTATCTAAAACTTCCCGCATTCTTCTTAGACCTTCAATAATATCTTTTTCTTCACCGCAATAACTTATGCGCAAGTGCCCTTCAAGACCGAACTCTACGCCGGGGACTGTTACAACCATGGCCTTTTCTATCAGCATATTGGCAAGCCTTGTTGAATCTTCATCATAAGCGCTGAAATCGGGAAAACTATAGAAAGTTCCGGTCGGCGCATAAAGTTTTACTTTCTTAAATTTCTTTAATTCCTCAATTAAAATATTCCTTTTCTTACTTAAAACCACATTGATTTCTTTAATAAAACCTTCTCCGTCCCGCAAAGCTCCAATAGCCGCCGTTTGGCTTAAATCCGACGGACAGGATGTAATCTGGCCCTGAATTTTAGTCATGGCTTTTATTATCGCTTCATTTCCTATACTCCAGCCTATTCTAAAACCAGTCATGGAATACATTTTTGAAACGCCGTTAACGGAAACTATGGGAGAATCATTAATATCTTTTTTGGAAAAAGAAAAAGGAAGAGGGGTTTTTACTCCATCGGACACAAGCCTGCCGTAAATATCATCGGTAAGCAAATATATATTTCTGTTCTCGCATATTTCAACAAGCTTTCCAATAAAATCTCCGCTATAAACGGCTCCCGACGGATTATTGGGAGAATTCAAAAGTATGGCTCTGGTATTGGATGTGATATGTTTTTCAATGGTATCAATATCCGTTAAAAGAGACCCTTCTTTGGGCCGCACAACAACAGGCGTTCCATAGGCAAGTTTAACCATATCGGGATAGCTCACCCAATAAGGAGCGGGGAAAATCACTTCACTGCCGGGGTCGACCACCGCCATTAAAAAATTATAAATCGCTTGTTTGGCTCCGCCTGAAATGATTATGTTTTTCGGCTGCGCCTTAAAACCGTATTTTTTCTCGGTATAAGCGATAATCTCATTTTTAAGTTCAATAAGACCGCTGGCGGGAGTATATTTTATTTGTCTGGTTTCAAGCTTTTTTAAGGCCGCGTCATAAGCCGCTTGCGGAATTTTTTCCACGGGCTCGCCGCCGCCAAAATGTATAATGGGTTTTCCCTCAGCCTTAAGACGCCGAGCAAGATCATTCAACCTTAAAGTCGCGGATTGCCCCAAATTCATTGCCGCTTGGCTTAAATGCATAAAGAACTCCCCATTCTATTAATAGATTTGAATTGAAAAAAAGGCGCGAGCGGGAATCGAACCCGCGAATAGCAGTTTTGCAGACTGCCGCCTTACCACTTGGCCATCGCGCCGTTAATCTCTATTTATATATTACAATATTGGAAGCCATGCTTCATAGAGTGGCCATTTGATAGCATAGCCTTTGATACGGCACCCGGCATAGCCTTGTCGGTAGCTATGCGCCCTTAGGAATTTGAAAAATTCCAAGGATATTAGTCCCGTAACAAAGTTATACGGGGAACGACCAAATCCTTGGTCAAAAACCCAATATCGTTCGCCGCAAAATCTTTACCACCTCTCTTAGCTGGTTCTCATAAAAACATCTCTGCAAGATAGCAACTCGGGAACTTGTGTCCGTAGCAGTCCTTCCGATAGCCCAGTCCACTCACTCCTAAATTGCGATAAACCTGAATTACCCAACCTACATAGGGAAACTTTATAAATAAAAAAATCCCCTCAAATACTTCTGAGGGGATTTTTTATATGATGAAGTTTCTTCTTATTTTTCGCTTAGACTAAAAACCTCATTCACATTTTTATCAAAATATTCGGCTATCTTTAAGGCCAGAACAATGGAGGGAGAATAATCTTTCCCCTCAATTGCGACTATGGTCTGGCGGGAAACTTCCACAGCCTTAGCAAGCGTATCTTGAGAAATTTCTTTCTCCGCCCTTAAGACTTTTATACGGTTGTTTAGTTTTTTCATAATTCAGTCCTTGGCATGCCAAAAATTCTAAAAAGAGGCAGATATGAAAGAACAACAACCATAACAGCATACTCAAGCATGTCATCGGTCTTAATGCCTGTTATCTGAGATATTCCTAAATATATGAGAATGAAAGATATCCCCGCAAGCAAAGCAAAAAGATATACCGCTATACTATGATACAACTCCCGTTCATCCACTTTATTTTTTACAATGTCTCTTATAGTCATCGCAAGAATAAAAACCGTTATTCCAGCGGCAAAAGAGAACACCCCTTTTAAAGCTATAGCATAAAATACCGCTGACAACATTAGAACCAAACTCATTACTCTCCATACAATTCTTATTTTATTTTCCATTTTCTTCTCCTTTAATCTTTTTTCCCTTAAGAAACATAGTGAAGCTCCATTGCGATAAAGATAAAACAATTATGGTTAATATCGCCAAAGGATTCTGTTTGCCTGAAATTAAATATTCAGCGGTTTGATAAACGAACAAAAAACATAAAGTGACAAAGTAAGCGCCATATGTTGATACATAATGTATCTGCCGATCTCTTTCATCAACAGAATTTTTTTGTTTTTTTGATGAAAAGAATACCGCAATCACAAGCAAAGCCATTATGCCTGTTATAATTGAGAAGCCATGCACCGTTGCAAGCCATGAAAACATGGCCAAAAAAACTATTATTGTCAGCACTTTTTGCATTATTTTTATTTTATTTTCCATTTGTTTCTCCTTTATCAAGGCAGATTAAGATTGAGATTAAGGTCAAGGACAGAAAAACCGCGACAAATCTCATTTAAAATCCCTGTTTAATTTTTTGCTACAAGAATATGGTATATAAAATCTTACATTATGTCAAGGACCCTTTACATAAAGACAAATATAGTTATCACATATTCCTTATACCAGGGATTTAATAACCACATGGCATTTACTCGAAATTTGTCGGAAGTTGGACTTCCGAATATGATTGAACTTATATGGAGCTTTTCAATAACCGCGCGCGTTTAATAAAAACCTCTATTTGCTAAAATGGAACTATGAAAATAGCGTTATGCCAATTTGATATCAAGCTCCAAGATAGAGAAGAAAATAAAAAAAGAATTTTAAACCTTCTTAAAAAAAACTCCTTAAAAAATGCAGACTGGCTTATTTTTCCTGAATTGACTTTGGATGGCTCGCCAATAAAAAAAGAAGTTGAGGAAATTAAAGAAGCTGATTTTTTATTTTTTAAAAACATCGCCAAAGAAAACAATGTTCATTTGACTTTTGGCGGCATCAGTGAAAAGCGAAACAAACTTTTTACACTAAACGCTAAAGGCGAAATTATTTGCGATTATTCCAAAATCAATTTATTTCGGATGACCCACGAAGACAAATTTTATATTCCGGGCGCGCGGCAAGATGTTTTTGAAATCAATAATTTTAAAATATTGCCTTCGGTATGTTTCGATTTAAAATTTCCAAAACTTTATTGGGATAAAGCCGAAGAAGCCGATATCATAATTAACATAGCCAATTGGCCGAAAAAAAGAAACGACCATTGGACCGCTCTCATTAGAGCGAGAGCCATTGAAAACCAAACCTTTATGATAGGCGTAAACAGAACGGGAATGGATGGGCGCATTATATATGGCGGCAATTCCGTTATATATGATCCAATGGGAATTGAAATATTGAACGGTGGTTACAAAGACGGTATTTTTATCACCGAGATAAATTCGGATGAAGTTAAAAAAACCAGAATAAAAAATCCTATAATAAGAAAATAGCGCGACAGTGATACAACGCGACAGACAACAGTTACCATAGTAAATAATTTTGGAGACAACAATTTTATGAAACTGATAATAGCTATTTTAATCCTTAGTCTTTCCGTAAGCGCTCATGCGGATATCTTATTAATGAAAGACGGAACCCAAATCAAAGGAACCATTGTGGGAGAAATGGATTCAATTTTAAACATAAAAACAAAATACGGCAATTTGAATATTGATAAAAAAGATATATTTAAAATCACCAAAGACAAGCAAATTAAAATCTCAACAAAAAAATCTCCTGTAAAAATTAAAAAACTTTCACCCAAATACACATTTAAAACAATCAGCGAAAGCACATCTTCAATTAAAAAGATTTATATGAAGAACGGAGCGCCAATGGCGACTGAAACCTTTAATGATAAAGAAGAACTGATTAAAATTGAAGGCGCTATTGAAGACGCGACTTATAGAGAATATTATTCCAATGGCTCCATAAAAACGGAAAAAACAATTATAAACGGGAAAGAGAGCGGCTCGCTTAAAATTTACTATCCCAATGGCAATCTTCAAAGCAAAGCTTATTATGTAAACGGGAAACTAAACGGAACGGTTAAAATCTTTAATGAAAATGAAAAACTGCTTTTTGAACAAAATTTTAAAAATTCAATTTTAAACGGTTTTTTCAAGGAATACGATGAAGACGGCAATGTAAAATCGGAACTTTTTTATATAAACGGGAACATAGTCGCAAAACCAAAAGAAACAAAAAAACTTGAAAAAACAGTGGAAGCAAAAAAAAACAAAACAAACGATTCCGATATAAACACGCTTATAACGGTTAAAATCCGAAAACTTGCCAGAGGCGAAAGATTTTCATTTTACATGAACAATAAATATATAGGAAAAATTCTTCTTGATAATAATTACAATATTCTTTCTCAATCCGGAAAAATTCCCGACGGCACAATTCAGGCTTATTCAAAAAAAGGCAGATTGGAAAAAGAATTTGTTTTTACGGATAGGGAAATAACTCTTCTAAAAGTCTATATTATGGGCGAATTGAAAACCCAATACACCTATAAAGAAAATCAATCTATTAAGAAATAAAAAAATGTATCCAAAATATTTTACAGTGGACTTTATAACCGGCGCTTGCAATAATAGATGCCGTCATTGTTATTCTAAAATTCCGGGCTCAATAAAACCTCTTAATTACGAACAATCCATACTTCTACTTAATGAAATAAATAAATCGACAGTTTCAGAATTTATCATGTGTCCTTGGGCTCTTATGCATGACCCATTATTGGTTAAAGATTTCGACAAATTAATTCCTTATATAAAAAAACATTGGCCAAAATATAAAAACACAGTCTCTTTAGTCAGTAATTTATCCACCATAAATAAATCTTCCGCCACAATTGATAAATTAAAAAAAATAGGAATTAGAGAATTACAATTTTCTTTTTACGGCATAGGTAAAACCCATGATTGGTTCGCGGGACGAAAAAACGCTTATAACAATATAGAACAGGCTATCCCTCTTTTACAAAAAGCAAAATTTAAATTATATCCAAAAGTGTGGCTTCATAAAAAAATAGGCCCCGATCTGCCAAAAATCATGGAAAAATTTAAACACTTTGGATTAAAAATACAAAACGGAAAACTTCCGGCGGACATTATTGATCCGGTTGGACATCAACTAGACCATCCCGAAGATAGGCCTAATCACAAAGACCTTATTGATTACGCTGATTTATTACCAAAAAGAATTTTCTCATGGGAAGAGGGTTCTGTTTGCAAAAACATTTTAAACGGATTAACTCCTGATGGGAAAAAGAAGAAGGAAAAGATTTCTTCCGCGAAAAAATCCGACGCAGAACAAATAAAAAACCTGATGTGCATTTACACTGTCTTACCAAACGGAGAAGTATATCCTTTTTGGGAACCCATACACCCGCTGTTTAAATTAGGAAATGTTTTTACCGATGGTATGGATAAAATTCATAAAAAACACTATAAAAACAATTGCACTCAAAACAATCCTTCTGAAGAAATGAGTTATTTGGATTTAGTAAATAAATTCGGAGATATTAAAAGCACAAAACTTTATTCACATCCTGAAGCGCTTATCTGGGATTATAAATACAGATACCTTAAAACCCAAAAATCAAATAAATAAAAAATCGCGGCGCTGATAAACAGCGCCGCGATTTTAATTATCTATAAAGAAATTTTATTTCTTTAATTTTTTTACGAGCATTTCAGCCGCTTTGGTGATAGGATAAGCGGTCGGAGGCGCGGTCAGCAAAGGATGCGTCCCGATTTGAGTGGTTAAAACGGAATTCACAGTCATTCTGTTTTGAATGGCGAATCCTATAATATTTATAACTTCTCCGGTACTAGGCCCACACACAACCTCTCCACCAAGTATTACTCCCGAATCTTTTGCGGCAATAAGTTTCACCATTTGTTTATGTGTTCCCGGCAATGTCCCGGGGTGCTTATCAATACCTTCAAAAGTCGAGGTAACAATATCAAAACCCTCTTTAACGGCCTCTTTTTCAATTAAACCCGCAGAGGCAAAACCTATTTCACCGAAAGCGGTGGCAAAAACGGCAATGGTTCCGCTAAAAGCCTGTACAGAAGACAATTTATAAAGATTCATACCCGCGATTCTCGCTTCGGCGCAAGCTGTGGAAGCAAGCATAACTCCGCTAACTTTTCCGGTAACAAAATCTTTTTTTGAAGCGCAATCACCAACGGCAAAAATATCACAATTACGCGTTCTCATATATTTATCCGTTTTAACAAAACCCATTTCATTGGTTTCTATACCTGCTTCCTTAGCAAGAGAAGTATTGGTACGATAACCCATGGACAAAATAACGGCATCGGCCTCAAGTTTTTTCCCGTCATTTAATAAAACTTCTTTAACCTCTTTATCACCCAATAACTCTTTAACTCCCGAACCGCTCTCAACTTTTACGCCTCTGGATTTAATGATTTCTTCAGCTTTAACGGCTATTTCTTCATCAAAAACCAATTCCAAAATATGCGGTAATATTTCAACTAAGCTAACATCTTTACCGGCTTTATTTAGTTCATCGGATATTTCAACTCCTATAAAACCGCCGCCGATAACAACAACTTTTTTACGGTCTTTAAGTTTGGTTAAAACTTTATCAAGATACTCTTTATTTTTTGGAATGGTGAAAACATTTTCAAGATCAGCGCCCTTAAGCCATTTGGGAACCGCGGGAGTGGAACCGAGCGCCAATATAAGTTTTTCAAAACCAATTTCTTGGCCATCCGCCGTTTTACAAACTTTCTTTTCCGTATCTATGGAAACCACTTCGCCTATAAGCAAATCCACTCCGGCGCCGGTTAAAGCTCCATCGGGTATCAGATTTTTTTCAGTGCTGTCCAAAGAACCGAAAACATAGGGTATTCCACAGGGAACAAGCACTTGTTTTTCCTTGCGAATCACCAGAAATCTTTTATCGGGATAAGAAGACTTTCCCGTTACAGCGGCGATAATACCGGCCGCGCTTCCGCCAATTACCAAAACATCCGTTTTTTCCATAATTATACTCTCCTTTTTAAACTTTTAAATCGGGGCAACAAATTTTTCTCAATTTTTTTATGAGATTTTTTTCTTTCCCTTGTTTGATACTGTAATAAACTCTATTTCCCGTTTTCCTGCTTTTAATTAAACCTCTATCGGACAGAATTCTCAAATGCTGAGATATATTCCCCTTACTCGTTCCCAGTTCTTCCCGCAATTGCCCCACATACATTTCCTTTTCAGAAAGAAGACACAACATAAGAAATCTTGTGGGATTCGATAAAGCCGAGAGAACAACCGAAAGCTCTTTGGCAGCTTCAAAGCATTTTTGTCTCATATTTTAGTAGTTTAACACATACTAAAATACTCTGTCAATTTTATGGAATATTCCTTATAAAAGGGTTGAGAAATTCAGGGCATACTTAAAACTCGACACATAAAATAAAAAAAACCGCTTGATATAAGCGGTCTTTCTCAAAAGTTAATGGGCCCGGTAGGACTTGGCCACTACACTCGCGTAGCTCGTTGCGTAGCCTCCCCCCGCTCCGCTGACACGCATAGCGCTTTTCCTTGCTATTCGCTCGGCGCTTCGCTTGCTTCAAGTCCATCTTTTTCCAAAAGATCGTTATAAAAAAAATAAGACGACTATAAAGTCGTCTTAAAGTGGGCCCGGTAGGACTTGAACCTACGACCTGTCCGTTATGAGCGGAATGCTCTAACCAACTGAGCTACGGGCCCTACTTATGCGTCTAAAATCTATTTTACATTTTTTTACTTGCTA
>DAOWCC010000038.1 GCA_030639665.1 Elusimicrobiota bacterium
AATATCGCTTTCGGAACCGAATACGGGTTTTATCTCGTAACCGGTCATCATTTTAAGATCATCAAGCACAACTATATTGAGAGGATCTTCCATGGCTACTTTCAAAATATTATTTTTTTTCTCAACAGCAATAAGATTATATCTGCGCGCGATATTTTCCGGAATTATTTGCAAAACCTTTTCCGGTATTTCATTATCCGAAAGATCAATAAACTCTATGGAAAATTGTTCACTTAAGAAAGTCAGCAGCTGTTTCTCGCTTATATAGCCTTTTTCTATCAGCAAATGACCAAGCTTTCCTCCCTGAGCGCGTTGAGCGTCCAAGGCGTCATTGAGCTGCGTGGTATCTATAATCTTAGAGGTTACCAGCATTTCGCCCAATCTTCTTGATATGTTTATTTGAAAATTTTTTTCGCCTGCCATTTTAAATATCCGTTTAATCAAAAACCAAAAAGGATTATGAATATGGTTTAAGGGCTGCAAGGAACAAACTCCAACTAAATTGCCAAGTTTCAGAACATCACGCGCGATTCTCAACAACTAATCATTTAAACCGTATTCCTTCACTACCCCTTACTCCCTATCTCATAATCCTCAATATGTTACTATAGCATTATAATGCGCCTATCATCAAAACAGCTCTTCATCACTTTCCTGAGCCCTTATATACCTTACCTTATCAGTGGCGCTAAGTGTTATATTTTCAAACCCTGACGGCTCTTTATGTTTAAAATTCTTTCTTGGCGGCGCGGGCAGAGGCAATTGGGGCAAAGCGCGTAATTTTTTTGTTTTAGGCTTAACTTTTTTGGAGGGTTTCTTTTTGGAGACCGGTTTCTTTACCGTTTTCTTTTTAGAAGGAAAATCTAAAAGTTCTATGGCATTATTATTAATTCCTCTAACTATATCGCCTTTCTTTACATCCACTTCAAATTGATATATTACAGGCTCTTTTCTTTGTCTTAAAAGCCTATATTGCGTTACAAAAACATCTTTATGCAAAATAGTGGCGGACCATTCCTCATTCAAACCGCTGGACGAGCCTGAAAGAAATGAATTGGACAGCCATGTGGATATTGAGCCTCGTCCTCCGACAAGTTTATAATTTTTCACTATATTTATCGCCGCGCGAACCTTTTCATTGGCAGTGGGAACAACGGTCTTAACCACGGCGGGAGCCACAGGTTTCAGCTTCTTTTTTTCAACTACAGGTTTCTTGTCAGCGGATTTTTTTGAAGAAAATGACATAAGCGAAAAATCGGACAGACTTCCCTCGCCTAAGAAAAAGAATCCAAGTCCGCCCGCGACTACGGCGCCAAAAACTATTATAACGGTAACAAACATCATACTGCTTTTTTTAATTTTCTTTTTTTGGGGAGTTTCAGTTTCAACGGGCTTATCATTTTTTTTCGGAGATAAAAGAATTCTTTCCGTTTTATCTTCCGCGGGAGCCACCTTTACGGTTTCTCTGCCATCTTCCGGTTTTAAATCTTTCGCGGCAGCGGTCTTGTCCTCCCCTTCGGGGAGAGACCTCGCCAAAGGCGGAACATCAATAGATTGCTGCTTGGCAACGGATGATTCGGGCGCAGGTTTAATCTCCTGTGTTTCTTTTTTCGGAGCAACTGTTTCAGGATGCACAAAAGGCGCGGCGCCAAACGACGGTTTGGACGAAGGAATATCCTCCATAGCTTGTTTAGCGGAGGAGGAAGATTTTTCTATTTTTGTTTCTGGCTCCGGTTTTGACATTTGGACCGGGACCGATTTTTCTTCAGGTTGAATTGAAGACTTTTTATTTTCTTCTATCGTGACAATATGCTCTTCACGACGGGAGGAAACATCCTTTGAAGTTACGGCGGTAAAATCATACATCATGGTTGAAGGCTGAATATTAAGAGAATTTTCCAATTCCCGTTTAGGAGCGCTTTTTTCCTCAACGGATTTTTGAGGGGCGGGAAAATTATATTGCAAATCTTTTTCTTCTTTAAGCGGAGAAATATTTTCGTCTTCATCTTTTTTCACTTCATCAACTTCTTTCCTATAATCATCTTCAAATATTCTTTTACTTTTGGCATAACCGAGACTTTTTAGTTTATTGCTTAAAATGTGGTCGGTATCGGAAGTATCTTTACTTATATCTGAAAACTTCTTTAATTCCAACACATGATCAATGGCTTGATCTGAAATATGTCTGCTTTTGGCCATATTTTTAAGTTCAGCCGCAATCTCATTCTCAAATGCCGCTTGTTCTTTTCGCAATCTTTCATCGGAATCGGCTCTATTAGATTCTTGACGCGCGACTTCATCCGGTTTTTCAGCCGCCTGAATATCCGCGGATAAAACAAACTCCTTATTTTCCATTTTCGCGATTGCGTCATTAAGTTTTTTTTCAAGTTCCGATATTTTCTCTTTATTTCTTTTTTCTTCCGTATCCTTAATCTTCATTTTTTCAAGCAGAAGATTTTTTTCCCACTTGGACGCTTCCAATTGTTCCTGAAGCTGAGATAATTTAATATCGAATTTATCCGCCAAATTATAATCTATACTCGGTAATTCATTTTCCTTTGTTTGGCCTTTATCATAAGCTCCCAAAATGGTGTCTATGGTATCAAGAAGATTATCTCCGGGAGATAAATCCTCGCTTTTAGCTTCAAAATATTCCTTAGCGCTACGGGGTGAAAAACCTGTTTCAAGTCCGTAAGCGTTTGATATATACGCGTTTTCCGAAGATAAAATCTGCCCCGCTCCAACCGAAAGAACATCGGCAATCTCAGGCACGGCATCGGCAGGTTTCCAATCATCGGGATTATCTCCGGTGGAATCTTCCGGGCATACCAAACTGCCATTACCAAATGCCGGCAAGCCCATCAGCTCGTCAGTGCCGTAGGGACCCAATATATTTCCGTCTGAATAAAACCAATATCTCATAGTTAGGAACTCTTTTGAACCGAATTAACTCATAAATACGCTATGGTTATTGTATTCAAATTGAATTAAGAATTTAATGCGAAGATGTAACCAAATTGTTACAAAGGAGAGAGGGCATAACGCTCATTGCGTTAATAGCGTAAAGCGTTTATTGCGTATAAAACAGGAAGAAAGAGTCAAAAAATGAGAAAAGCCCATACCAGCGCCTTTTACTCTGTTGTTTCCGGCGACTTGAGATTTGCAAACCGATGACTATCGAGATTAAATCTCGATTAGAGATAGAGTTTTATCTATCCTTTTAATGACTTCCTCTTTGCCGAGATATTCAATCATTTTAAAAAGAGTAGGTCCTTTCGTACTGCCTGAAACTGAAACTCTTACAGGGTGAAATACTTGTCCATTCTTAAAGCCATTGGACTTGGCAAATTCTCTGGTTTTAGATTCCAAAACAATATCATTAAATTCGCTTATTTCCGAATATGTCTTCTTGATACCGTTTAAAATAGTTTCAATATCCGGAGCTTTCAATATTTTATCAATAGCGGCTTCATCGTATTTCACATCTTGGAAGAAAAAATAAACCATACCTCCAACATCACTGAGGAGCTTATATTTTTCCTGTTCAAGGGCAACAACATTAAAATGCAAAGGATTGGCTTTATCAAGATTTAAACCAAAATCTTTCAAATACGGCTGCGCCGCGTCAAAAAGCTCATCTTTAGAAAGCTGTCTTATATATTCGCCATTCATCCATTCAAGTTTTACAGGGTCAAAAGCGGCGGCGCTCTTTTGACACCCTTTGAGATCAAATTTTTCCTCAAGTTCCCCTTTTTTGAAAATATCCTGACTATCCGTAGTTCCCCAGCCCAAAAGAGCAAGATAATTTTTCATAGTTTCGGGCAAGAATCCCTGTTTTTCATATTCCGTTATGCTGGTAGCGCCATGCCTTTTGGATAGGCGGGTTCCGTCTTGTCCTAAAATCATTGAAAGGTGCGCGTGCTGAGGCGGCTCCCAACCAAAAGCTTTATAAACATTTAACTGCAAAGGAGTATTGGATATATGATCGTCCCCTCTTATAATATGCGTCATTTCCATAAGATGGTCATCAATCACGCAGGCAAAATTATAAGTGGGATAACCGGAGGCCTTAATCATTATGAAATCATAAAGCAGTTTATTTTCAAATTTAAGATGCTTATGCACCAAATCTTCAAATACCGTTTGACCGTCATCGGGCATTCTGAATCTTATAACAGGCTTTCTTCCTTGTTTTTTAAATTCTTCAATTTCTTCGGCTGAAAGATGCCTGCATCTGCCGTCATATTTGGGATCCCTCTTTTCCGATAGCGCCTTTTTTCTCATTTCATCCAATTCTTCACTGCTGCAATAACAATAATAGGCTTTTTTCTCTTCTAATAATTGTTCGGCATATTTTTTATAAATCCCATCAGACTCTCTTTTACTCTGAATATAGGGGCCAAAATCCCCTTTCTCGCTTAAATCGGGCATAGCGCCCTCGTCCCATTTCAGGTCAAGCCATTTCATACTTTGAAAAATTGATTTTGTGGATTCATCTGTTGAACGAAGTTCATCCGTATCTTCTATGCGTAAGACAAAAGTTCCGCCGGTTTTCTTGGCGAAAAGATAATTAAAAAGGGCGGTTCTGGCGCCGCCGACATGTAAATGACCCGTAGGTGATGGAGCAAATCTGACTCGTGTTTTCATAGTGATATCATAGCAAATTAGAAAATACGGCTTGAATAACAACAAAGGATAGAATCCTCTAAGTCTATAGAATCGCTCATGACGCGGGGTCCCGATCGAGATGGGTCGGAAAAGTTTTTATGCTCACTCTCCGCGGGTTTTATTTAATAATGGCTTTCAGACTTCCGTCAGCTCTGGAACTCAGTCGAAAACAATGTTTTCTCCCTCAAACATCCTCGCTGTCTCAGAGAGATACACTTCAGTCTTTAGCCAAAAACCCAATATCGTTCGCCACAAAATCTTTACCGCCCCCCCATAGTCATATTTGCTTTAAAAAAATGTCCACACCCCAATTATAACTTGAATTACCCAGCCCTATCACAAGGAAATATCCCAACCCATTTAAGATACATCGGAATCACCCACCTTTAGTAAAGAGAGCTTTATGAAAGAATTTAAGGAGATTCTTAATTACAGGAGGTTTTGATTTTATCGATTTCGTCTATAAGTTCCGAGGCATGTTTAAGACCTAATGATGTGGATTCCGTTTTTCCGCTCAACATCCTGGCTATTTCACTTTTATGTTTTGAGGAATTAAGGAGTTTAACTGAAACTTCCGTTGTGTTTTTCGCGGTATTTTTTTCAATAAAAAAATGGGTATTGGCAAAAGAAGCTATCTGCGCCATATGCGTAATACAAAAAATCTGTTTATCCGAGGCCAGCTTAAAAAGTTTTTCACCAACCAATCTTCCCACTACGCTTCCCACTCCGGTATCTATTTCATCAAACACAAGAATCGGAACTTTATCGGACTCGGAAAAAACAGTCTTAAGGCCCAGCATTATTCTGGACATTTCTCCGCCGGAAGCGATATATTTCAAAGGTTTAAGCGATTGTCCCGCGTTGGCGGAAAAAAGAAATTCAATATCGTCATAACCTGTTGGGCCGATATCCGTTTCATCGGCTTGAACGGAAACTGAAAAACGGGCATTTTTAAAACCTAAATTGCTTATTTCCTTTTTTACTTCTTTTGAAAGTTTTTGGGCGAATGTCATTCTCTTTTTATGCAAAGACTCGGCTTTAAGTTGAAGCTCTCGGCTTATAACTTCAAGTTTTGAATTTATATCTTGCTGTTTGATATCGGTGTTCTCAAGGTCATTTATTTTATCTCTTAAATTTTCCGCGAAAGCCAGAATATCTTTAATTTCCCCGCCGTATTTTTTTGAAAGACGGCTTATAATATCCAGCCTTTTAAGACAATTTTCAAGTTCATCGGGATCATTGTTTATTGAAGAGGAATAGACTCTCATCTCGCTTGCTATATCTTCAAGATTGATTTTAACGCTTTCAAGCCTGTCTTTAAGCTCCGCCAAACTTTCATCCACTTCAGCCAATGATTCAAAACAAGAAAAAGTTCTTTCAATCATAACGGAAGCCGAATTATCATCCACATAGAGCGACTGGTAAGCTTCATTGCTTAAAGATAATAATTTTTCGCCGTTTTTGAGCTTGGGAAATGCCGCCTGAAGTTCTTCCTCTTCCCCAACGCGAAGAGAAGCTTCTTCAATTTCATTAAGCTGGTATTTATAGAGATCAAGAAGCCTTTCTTTTTCTTGAGCCGACATTTTTAAAGCCGAACTTTTTTGTTCCAAGACTTTTTTTTCGATTCTTACTTCTTTAAGCGAGGAAACTTCATCTTCAAGCTTGCCGTAGCGATCAAGAAGCTCTCTATGCACCGAAGACTTTAAAAGACTTTGATGGTCATTTTGGCCGTGAAAATCAATAATATCCTCGCCTATTTCAGATAACTTGGAAATTGAAATTTGTTTGGCCTGCTCGTCTCCCGAAGAATTTATAAAAGCCCTGCTTTTTCCCTTTCCGGATAATTGCCTTTTTATGAAAAGCCGCGGCCCTTTTAAAGAATATTTTTTTAAGAATTCCGCCGAAAAAGATTCTATATTAAAAACGGCGGCAACCGAAACAATATCTTCCCCTTCTCTTATGATATCCGCGCTTGATCTGCCTCCGAGAATAAAATTCAATGACTCAATAATAATGGATTTTCCCGCTCCGGTTTCGCCGGTAAAAACATTTAAACCGGGAAAAAGTTTTATTTCCAAGTCTTTAATCAAAGCAAAATTTTTAATATGAATTTTCTCAAGCATAATGTTAAAAAAGGCTCCTAGCCTTTTTTAGAGAGCAGAAATCAGATATCAGAAATCAGATAAATAAGGAGTTTCCGTATAAATCTGGCTTCTTGCCTCTTGCTTCAGACAACAGAGCTTCGCTCTGTTATCTTTTTCCCCAATTAAGTTTTTTTCTTAAAACTTTAAGATGAGAAAATTTATCGGGAACAAGCATGCAAATCTGACTGGAATATTTTTCTATGATAATTTCGTCATCAATATTAAGGTTAAAATTTTCCTGCCCGTCAAGGCAAAGCGCGATAATATGACTTTGTCTATGCTTGCCGATAAGAGTTAAACCTATTTTTTTGTCAAAAGATAAAACTATGGGCCTATGGCTTAAGGTATGCGGACATATCGGAGAAAGAATAAAAATATTAAGTCCCGGCAAAGCTATGGGGCCCGATGCCGCCAAACTATAAGCGGTGGAACCCGTAGGAGTGGAGACAATCACACCGTCGCCAAAATACTCCGTTAAAAATTCTCCGTCATAGTTTGCTTCAATTGAAAAAGCTCTCGCCTCGGAAGTCCGAACAACACAGTCATTTAAAGCGGGAAAAGGTCCAAAAACCTTTTTTTTATTTCTTAAGACCTTAACTCCCAGTAAATTCCTTTTTTCCCGTTTAAGCCGGCCGTTGATAAAATCTTCGGCAAAACTTTTAAATTCTTTAGGTTCAATACCGCTTAAAAAACCCAAACCGCCCGCGTTTATGCCTAAAATCGGAATTATATTTCCTACTAGAAATCTTGCCGCGAAAAGAACGGTTCCGTCGCCCCCTATGGCAATAGCCGCATTCGCCTTAATTTTTCTCTTTAAAGAATCATTAACGCATATTTTCTCTACTTCAATTTTTTTGGACAATAAAAGTTTTTCCACCGATTTCGTTGTTAATCTGGTGGACCTTCTTTTAGAATTATAAAATAGGATTACTTTTTTAAATTTAGCCATAACGATATCATATAAAATAAAACAGCTCGACCGCGAGACCACTTGGCAGCCAAACAACAACAAGAATTATATGGAATTTACTTATTTCCGCTGTTTTCTGCCACACTGTTGCCTGCCGCTCTGTTGCTCTATTTTTTTCTATATCTCAATCCTTATTATCTTCCCTTTACGCGCCTTGATATCCCTAATAGCCTTATTGCCTAATTTCCCAATTGCCTTATTGTTTTTATACAAACGAATACCATTGCCAAAACGAGCGAATTCAAAGTTAAAATCAAGACTTTCAAAATGCCAGCTTAATCTGTCAAAAAAAGGCTCTCCCGCATAACCTTCGTTTCTAAAAGATTTCCCATCGGCATAAGCATGCAAACCCCAGCGCGGCCCCGCCTTAAAATTGCAAAATTCTTTTTGCTCTCCCGGCCACATTTCTTCAATGTGAACTCCTTTCTTTATTAATTCTTTAAGAATTTCATTCTCCCTTTTCGCTCGATAACCAAAAGGAATTAAAATATTTTTTATCCTGATATTTTCCGAAAGTTCTTTGAGTCCATTCATGTAATCGGCGGACAAAGACGATAAAAGTAAAATTTCAATTTCCGTATAACCGGTTTCAAGAACAGCCTGAGTTAATTTATCTCCCGCAATGCCCGCGTTTAAAACAACTAAACCGCAATCGGGATTTTTTAAAAAAGCGCAGGAATGCCTACCATGATAAAAAAGCGAAATGTCCCGATTTTTCCGAGTGAAAAAGCCCGCTAAAAAAATCAAAAAAGCCGCGCCGAGAGTCATATACATTTTTTTATTTTTAAAACCCAAAACCGGCATATGCAAAATAATAAAAATTAATATATAAGCGGCTATTATTATGAAAACGGAAGGAGAAGAAACAAAAACAGCCGAATAGCCAAAACCGCCCAGGCTTACGACAAAAAACTTAAACAGCTTTAAAGAATATAAAGTTACTTGTGAAATAATATCGCCAAATAAAGGAATCTTTGAAAACGCGGCGGTAAACAAACCCAATGTCATTAAAACACCCGAAAACGGAACAAAAATTATATTGGAAAAAGCCGAAATAAGCGATATCCTGTGAAAATAAACCGCCATTAACGGATATAAGCCCAATTGCGCGAATAAACTTACCGCGAATATTCCCGTGATCGCTTTTAAAAAAATACCGCCTTTTATAAATTTATTCCAACTTGCCATACCGGCGATAATGCCATAAGTCGCTATAAAAGACATTTGAAAACCCGCGTCAAACAGAGCATTGGGCTCATATATAAGAATTGCAAAACCCGACATCAAAAGCCCTTGAAAAACTCCCGATTCTCTGCTTATTAAAAACCCCGCCAAGGCAAACATAAACATTATATAAGCTCTTACTAAAGGCGGATCAAGCCCGGCGGAAAGAACATAAATTCCGCAAACCGCAATCGAAATGAAATAAGTTAAGCCTTTTTTCAAACGCGCCAAAGCGCATATAAAATAGACTATAAAAGCCATAAAACCGACATTTGACCCTGAAGCTACCAATAAATGCATGGCACCCGAGTCTTGAAAAGAACGCTTTAAGGATTTTGGTATATTTGTTTTTTCGCCAATTACAATACCGCTCAATATGGCTGAATGATCGCTATCAAATTCTTCATTAAAAACTTTTAATATATGCCTATGGATATTTCTTGATAATCTAAAAAGAAATCCCGCTTTTTCCAATACTTCCGCCTTGGGATTAAGCATCCGCCCGTTTATTCCTCTTATTTCAAGATATTCTTTCCAATCAAGATTGCCCGGCACTTTATCGCTATAAATATTTCCAAGAGTCCCCTTTAATAAAACCTTATCCCCAAAACCAAACCCGTTCGAATTATTCAAATATATAATAATGCCGGTTTTTATTTTTTCTCCGTTTATTTCAGTTACCGCTAAATTAAATCTGAATCTCTTGCCGGACGCGCGAGGATAAGATTTCACAATACCTTCAACTTCGGCTCGCCTAAGCGGCAATTTTAATGAAATATTTGATTTGGATTGAAAGGACGGTTTCTTATTGTGTGAAACCGCTTTATGAAAAACAATAAGCAGACTATAAGCTAAAAGAGCGATAAATAAAATTCGTTTATAGTAGGAAAGAGGCATAATATCAAAAAGGCTCCCAGCCTTTTTAGAAAGCAGAAATCAGAAAGCAGTGAGCAGAAAAACACCTTATGCATCTAACTTCTTACTTCATGATTTAGACTTTAGTCCGGCCGCGCATGGCATAGCTTAAAGTCATTTCATCCATATAATCAATATCCCCGCCCAGGGGAATTCCATAAGCTATTCTGGTTATTTTCGGGACATATTTCTGCAGAAGCTGTTTTAGATAAATGGCTGTAGTCTCTCCGTCGGCATCGGGATTGGTGGCAATTATTATTTCAGAAACTCCGCTTGGAGATATTTCAATTCTTTCCACAAGCTCTTTGATTTTGATTGAAGAAAAAGAGCGCCCTTTTAAAGGAGAAATAGCTCCGTGAAGAACATGATAAACTCCGTCAAAAATTTTAGCTTTTTCTATAGCGTTAATATCCTGAGGCTGTTCAACAACGCAAATCAATGTTTGATTTCTCAGTGTATTTGAACAAATGGAACATAATTCCTGTTCGGAAAAATTATAACACCGGCGGCATTGTTTAATATTTTCTTTAACTTCCCCAAGCGTCTTGGACAATTCCTGTATTTCGCTTAAATCGGCTTTTAACACATGCATGGCGAATCTCTCCGCCTGTTTCGGGCCGACACCCGGAAATTTTCTAAAAAGAGAAATTATTTTTTCCAATGATTTCATTTATTTTTTAACGCGGCTGACTTTATTAATCTTAATATCTTTAAAGATTTTTTTCAAACCTTTAAGCTCGGGATCCGAATCAAAATTATCTTCCGAAGATAATTCTTCCCAATTTCCCTCAGTGGGCACGGGAGCCATAGATGATTCCGCCAATTCTTCTTTAATTTCGGGAGGCATCATAGGCTGCACTTCTTCCGCCAAATTATCGGAAGAATTTCCTTCGTTTGGAGCATTGGATATCTCTTCCAAACGCGCGACTTTATTTTGCCGCTCATCAAAAATGATAAAAACTGAAATTTTAATACCGGCAATCTCTTCAATAATTTCTTCCAATTCATTTTTACTTTTCTTAATCGTTTCAAGTTCAAACTTATTATCAGAAATTAAATTCCAGGTTTTTTCATCTTTAAAAACCACTTTAAGCGAGGCCAAAATATTGTATAGCACTGGTCTTCTCGATGACATTTTGCCGAGAAGTTTTTTCCATACAAAGGGAGAGCCCTCATACGGTTTTGCAGAATCATTTTCCGCCGGCTCCGATTTTAAATTATTGAAAGGAACATTATCTTCTTTAAGCGAAACGGAATCATCGGTTAAAACGGTTTTTTTTTTAGGAGCGCTATTATCCGCGCTGAAGGAAACTTGAGATGCCGGGCCTGAAGAAGTTATTTTACCTTCCAATGCCTCCAAACGATTTATCATGCCTTGAAAATCAACCGTTTTTTCCATTAAAGTAAATAAGGCCATTTCAGCGGCGATATTGAGAGAGTCTGAAAAACGCGTTTCATCTATTATTATCCCCAAATGCCTTGAAAACTTGGCCAGAACGGCGGAATTTTGAGCTTTGGAAATTTCTTGAGCGAGAACGCCTGAAGTTTTGGAAAAACCTTGATTAAATAAAAAAGCCTCGGCAAACAAGGACCTTAAATTCATTAAAACAACTTGCGTATCATAACCCTGGGCCGTAATTTCAATAAACGATTTATGAAGCAAGGCGGCGTCTTTATCCAAAAGAGCAAATGCCAAATCTTTTATTAAAACATCGTTTACATGACCCAATAAATCCTTGGTTGTATCGGATTTTATATCGCCGCCCGCGAATGACGAGCATCTATCCAATATGGTAAGAGCGTCGCGCATAGCTCCGCCAGAAGCTTCGCTTATAAGCTTTAAAGCGTCTTCCGGCGCTTTTATTTTTTCCTTTGATAGAATATTTTTAAGCCGCTCGGCTATCATTTCTTTATTGATAAGTTTAAATCTAAAACTCTGGCATCTTGAAATTATAGTAGGCAGAACTTTGGTTTGTTCGGTAGTGGCCATTATAAAAATGACATGTTCTGGCGGCTCTTCAATGGTTTTTAGAAGAGCGTTAAAAGAAGCCTTGCTGAGCATATGAACTTCGTCCAAGATGTATATTTTATATTTGTCCCGCGAAGGCGTAATATCGACACTTTCCACAATCGTATCTCTGATTTGCTCCACCTTTGTGTGGCTGGCGGCGTCAATTTCAAGCACATCAAGGGATTTGCTTTCAGTTATTTCCTTACAAGAAGCGCATTTATTACAAGGCTGAAAATTTTGAGGTTTATGACAATTGAGGGCTTTGGCAAATATTCTGGCCACCGAAGTTTTACCACAGCCTCTCGGGCCGAAAAACAAATACGCGTGCGCCACTCTTTTCATCTTTAAAGAATTTGTAAGAGTTTTAATTACCGCGTCCTGCCCTTTAACATCTTCAAAAGTTTGAGGCCGGTACTTGGTCGCGAAATTTTCATACATATAAATTTCCTTAAAAAGCGCAAAACGCGCCAAAATAAACTAACCGCAAATTACGCTAAAATTCCGCGCTTTCGCGATGTTTTTGTGTCTTTTGCGTTCTAAAATTTTAAGCTCGCGCCCAAAGAAAGAAAATTATCTTTGGTACTGCCATTATCATATATTTCATAAACTACATTTACATCCAGCATTGTTAAATCAATATTGGCGCCCGCGCAATAAGATTTTGAATCATTAGTCGCCAATTTAAATTTAGTTTTTGTATAAGAGACATAAGGCGCTACAAAAGGCATATTGGACCAACCAAGTCTCAAATTGACGCTGGACTTTGGAAAACCCTGCCCGATAAAAGTAAGTCCCGTAATACTTAGCGCTTGAGGCAAACTATGATCGGTCAAATTTAAAGTTTCACCATAAGAAGATGCCGTATAGTTCATACTTAAACGGGTCATAAAAAACTTCAAGCCCGCGAAAGCGGATAAATCAGTTTGACTAACATCTTTACTGCCGGATGTTTTATGTGAGATATGCTTTGCCGCTCCGCCAATATCAATTCTGGTAAGCCCCTTGCCGCCGGAAGCGCCATGAGAGCTTTGAGGTCCGGCAAGTCTGCCTTTTCCGGAACCATTTGAAGTAAGAGTGAAAGTTATATCCCCTTCAGCATAAGTATTTTTATAGCCGTTTACTTCGGGTGTTGAGCCCAAGCCGCCGGCAATTGAATAAAGGTCTTTATCGAAACCGGCGCGCAATGAATATATTTTGTAAGTTCCGTCTGAATCATCCGACTTATAATAATCAAGAGCCGGCTTAAGCCACATATTATCGGAACCGACAATTAAAAAAACTTTACCGCCGCTATAGCCGTTTTCTCCCGTAGTCGCGCTCATTCCGCCGTCAAAATAAGCGTAAGCGTTTGATGAAACAAACAATGAAATCATTAAAAAAAGTATTTTTTTCATATATTTAAAATCCTCCGTTATGTTTCTTAAATTGCCCTTTGTGCAATAAGCAAGTATAGTGTCATTTTAATCTCCAATATAAAAAAATCAGCCGATAATATGACCTGTGGACTTATTATATGAATTATGAAGCAAGTAAAGAATAGGGTTCATTCTTAAATGGCGGTATGCACCACCACATGTAAAGTGGAATAATGTAGTAGTAGAAGTGATAAAAAAAGCATCGATTGCCAATGAAAAACTGCATAATATCCACACAAAGACACCAAGACACAAAGGACACATAATACGAATAACGGAAACAGCAAATCCCGCCACTACAGCATTGGCGGGCAGGCAGCGGAGAACATAAAAACCCGCCACTACAGCATTGGCGGGCAGACAGACCGCTACATTTGTCGCATGGCAATGCGACTGCTACATTATGTTTTACGAACTTTGCGTTTTGCTCCTGTTTTATCCTGTTAATCCTGTCAAATGTTTTGAGCCGTTTATTCTGTCAAAATCCCCCTCGGTCCCCCTTTACAAAAGGGGGAAGATTTACTTTTATTCTCACATAAAATCG
>DAOWCC010000179.1 GCA_030639665.1 Elusimicrobiota bacterium
GTTTATATTTATCATGTCAAAAGCCCCCTACCCCCTTTGCAAAAGGGGGAAATTTGTGATAATTCAATAATCATGACAAATTGTCGTTCGCAAAGCTTCCAACGCTTAAGGCGTCATTTTAGGAACATTCCCAAATTTGCTAATATTTAGTTAATGGATAGTAAGAAACTACCTGTTATATACACTCTATTTTGACACTTACTACATTAAAAAACACAAATGCCCTATAAGCTTAACGGAAAAAATCCTTTTGACATAATATCATTCAGAGAACAAATTATAATTTTTTATGATGTTATAAAATGGACATTACTTGCCACCGTCATAGGCGCCGCCGTGGGAGCGGCTACCGCCCTTTTCCTAAACACATTGGAAACAACCACCGCTTTCGTAAGACAATATAATTATTATTTTTTAATGCTGCCGATAGTTTTTTATTTTAATTATCTTCTGGTAAAGTACTTTCCCGATATTGAAGGACATGGAACTGAAAAAGTTATTTATGCGATTCATAAAAAACACGGGAAAATAAAGTGGCAGGTTGTGCCCTTAAAACTTATAACCACGGTATCCACGCTGGCTTTTGGCGGTTCAGCCGGAAAAGAAGGTCCTTGCGCTCAAATAGGCGGAGGCATAGCGTCAATATTTGCCGACTTGGTCAGACTAACACCCTCAGACAGAAAAAAAATAGTTACCTGCGGAATAAGCGCGGGGTTTGCCGCTGTTTTTGGCACGCCGCTGGCGGGAGCCATATTCGGCGTTGAAGCCCTTTTTGTGGGAAGCATGATTTATGAAGTTTTATTGCCTTCATTTGTGGCGGGCATAACGGCTTATCAAGTAGCCTCTTTCTTTGGAGCGGATTATTTTTATCATACTCTTAATTTTATTCCCGTTTTTACCGAAAGCTTCTTCATAAAAGTGATTTTAGCGGGAGCCTTCTTTGGAATCTGTTCATTTTTATTAATAGAATTTATGTCATTTTTCCACGCTATAGCAAAGAAAATAAAACAAAGTCACCGGGCCATTATAGGCGGCCTGTCTTTAATAATATTGGCAATGATTTTTTCGACGGAATATTTGGGCCTTGGCCTGCCCATCATTGAAAGATCCATCGGCGGCGAAATGAATATGTGGTATACCTTTTTGCTTAAGATAATATTCACAAGCATAACTTTAAGTTTTTACGGCAGCGGGGGGATAGTCACTCCTATTCTTTTTATAGGCGCCACCAGCGGAACACTATTCGCGGATTTATTCGGTTTAAGCAGAGAAACATTCGCGGCTTTGGGATTTACGGCGGTTTTGGCCGGAGCCACAAATACGCCGATAGCTTCCAGCATTATGGCAATTGAAATTTTCGGCAAGGAAATAGCGCCTTATGCTTCGCTGGCGTGCATAGTAAGTTTTCTGGTTACGGGCTATAGAAGCGTTTATCCCTCGCAAATTTTATCAACGGTTAAATCAGGCTTATTAAAAACCAAGATGGGCCAAGATATTGAAGATGTATGCCCCGAAATAGAGGAAGATAAAGTTCACGAAACTCTGATAGGCGATACTGAAGATTTTGCCAATAATTTAAAAGATAAGCTATCAAAAATATCGGCAATGAGATATAGAAGGAAGTAACAATTCCCGCCAAAGGCGGGAATTGCAGGACACAGTTTGCAGGCCTCAGGTCACAAGAAACAGCAAAAAAAGAAAAGACTCAAGCGTTTATTACGTTATTAGCGCACATAGCGCTACTGGCGTTAACAGAGAACTTCCTTAATACGCCAATCCTCTATTCCTCCACTCATCTAATCTTCTTACTTTTTGCCGGTTAAAATCTTTTTAAATCTCGCTTTCTCACTGTTATGGAAAAATCTTGAAAACCAGAAACTTGCAGGATACATTAAAAGAAACGCGCTTTTCATAAGAACAGCATTTTTACCCGTCCCGTCGACTAAAAACACAAGCCCGCCATAAAAACCTATACCAATGAAAATTTTAAAAATTCTCGCATATTCATATTTTACGGGATAAATCCTTCTTGAAATTTCATGCAACATGACGGCCATTAAAATATAAGAAATCAAAACCGACCATGCCGCTCCATACATGCCGTAGAGGGGAATCAGTTTTAAATTCAGAAGAATATTGGCGGCGGCCCCGATTAAAGCCGCTATCATAATCCACTTGGTTTTTTTGCGGATGATTATGCCGGCAAGAAAATTAACATAAAGGCCGTAGAATAAATAAGCTCCTAAAATGATGGGTACAAGAGTTAAGCCCGCGTAATAGTCCGAATGGATAAGAGCCGTTCCAGCTACGCGTATTTTAACTATATCCGCTATAAAAAAAGAAACCGCGAGAAAAATCCAACCGCCGGCGAGCAAAAAATAAGTCAAGACTCTGGCGAATAATTTTGGGGCTTCTTCTTTATCGGCCCGCTCTATAAAAAAAGGCCGCCAAGCCTGGTCAAACATACTGACAAAAAGCATCATAAAAATACCGAGTTTATAATTGGCCTGATAAATACCGACGGCGGACTCGCCTGAAAACTTGAGAAGTATGGGCCTGTCGATAACTCTGACGGCCATGGCGCCCAGACCGGCTGGCAAAAGGGGAAGAGCAAAACTTAATAATTTATAAGACAATGCGCCGTCAAATTCAAATTTAAGCCGCTTAAAATGCAGAGGAGCGAGAAAAATCAAGGTTATTGACGAGGAAATTATATTCGCTATAAAAACACCTTCAACGCCAAGTTTAAATTTAGCGATAAGCAGAATATTCATACTCAAATTAATAACGATACTCACTACCCTTATAAAAGCGTAATAAGAAGCCTTATGGCTCATTCTAAGGTCCGCGAAGCCCACGATTGAGAGAGCGTCCAGAAAAAGAATTATCGCGGCATATTTTATAAGAGCGCTATTTTGAAATTTTATACCCGCCGTGTCAGCCCAAAACCCGGGATTACCCGTTAATATCAGCGTAAAAACAAGAGAAACAATAAAAACCATTATAAAAGCGGAAGTAAAGGTTTTTTCATTTTCCTTTGAATAACGCATATAGGCCTGGTCCATACCATACTGATAAAGAATATTAAGAAAGGCTATATAAGAAAATACGGTAGCGACTATGCCATAATCGCCGGTTGTTAAATAATGGGTATAAAAAGGAAGGAGAAAAAAATTAAGCAATCTGGCTATTACGGTTGACAGGCCATAGATGGCTGATTCTTTGCCGAGGAGCTTAATGTCTTTAAACATAAACATAGTTTAGCAAAAAACAAAACAGCACGGCAGCGCAACAGTACGGCAGACAGCAGTATTCTGTAGAACTGTCTCTCTATCGAGCTTTCGAAATGAAAATGCGCTTAGCGCATTTTCAATATGACTAAAATCAAATTCCCATTTTTATTCAAATTTAATATAATCAAGTTTGGGCTCTTTGCGATTCAATTTCAGGTAGGGGATTACAGATGAATTCTAAAAGTACAAAAAAAATCGATTGCTTTAAATGCATGTTTAAAAAAACTTGCATATTTAATGATTTGGACGCGAAAACAAAAAAAGAATGGAATAAATTAAAACGCTCCGTCTCCTATGAAAACGGACACTTGGCTTATAAAGAACATGAAGAACCGAAAGGATTTTTTATGATCTGCCAAGGCAGAATAAAAGTATTTACAACGGATTCCAAGGGCCAGCAAATGATTACATGGATTCGCCATCCGGGAAAAGCCGCCGCTCATATAGCTTTCTTCGCGGAAACCGATTATCGCAGCAGCGGCGAGTGCATGGGAAAAACCACCGTATCTTTTATAGACCGCAAACTGTTCAACCAGTGCTTAAAATCATGCCCGAAGCTTCATCATCTTTTTCTTAAAAAACTCAGCAATGATATTCTTAAACTGCAAGGCAGCTTGAAAGATACGGCTTATAAACCCGCTAAAGTAAAAATAGCCAATACTCTTCTTAAATTCATATCTTTTAAAAGCAGAAACACAAATCATCCCACAATACACGGGCTAAAGAGAACCGAGATAGCGGAAATAACGGGGCTTGCTCTGGAAACGGTGGTAAGAGCGCTTGCCGTGATGGAAAAAAATAAAATAATAAAAAGAGAAGCCAAGTCTATTAAAATTCTTAATTTGACGGGATTGAATAAAATATCCGATACGCATCTGTAACGGCAGATTAAGGCAAAGGTTAAGGTTGAGAAAAATGTAGTTTCTTATTTGCTTTACCTATACCTTGCGCCACGGACTAAAAAACCAATTAAAAAAAAGACACAAAGGCCGAAACTGAGCCATGTGTCTTTTTTTTATATTCTTAATTCTCTTAATTTTCTACAGCGTTCCGAATGTTCTGTCTCCGGCGTCGCCCAAACCGGGAACTATATAACCGTTACCATTGAGTTTTTCGTCGACGGCAGCAACAAAA
>DAOWCC010000065.1 GCA_030639665.1 Elusimicrobiota bacterium
AACAAATTATTCCTATCATTGCTTGTGGAGCAAATAGCCAAATCGATTTTTCTAATTTCTCAAATTAGCCGCGTTAAATTTATCCACATTTTCCGCTGTTATTTTTATAGGGGTGGGATTTACAAGGCCGTTCTGCAGTGATAGAGAAGGGCGGGATTAGCTCGTGCCGACTCTGGTCCTACGGGTAAATACCGAAAGGGCTGCAGTGATAGAGAAGGGCGGGATTAGCTCGTGCCGACTCTGGTCCTACGGGTAAATACCGAAAGGGCTCTAACAGTAAGTTTATAAAGCCTTTATGGCTATGATAAATAAATAATCGGATAACCTGTTTAAGAAAATCGCTGAGGTTTCAAATTTTTGCGTTTGCCAAACGGTTATTTCAGCTATTCTGGTTTTTGCCCGGGCAAGATGAATCAGGGCTTCCGTTTCTGATTTTCCGGAAACAATAAACTTCTCTAATTTAGGTGTTTTTTTAGATAGCTTGTTTATTGTTTTTTCAAGATTTTTCGTTTCAGCTTTTATTTCTTTTAAACAATCCATGCCGGCGATTGCTCCCGAAAGAACAAAAAGGTTGTTTTGAATTTTTTCAAATTCACTCGCGTGAGCTTTTAATTTGGGAGATTTTTTAAATCGGACTTTTAATAAACCCAAAAGACAAGAGAGTTCGTCAATAGAGGCAAGAGCGTTTATTTTAGGGTCAATTTTTTTAATTTTTTTGATTTCAAGGGTATCCGTGAAGCCTTTGTCTCCGGAACCTTGTTTGGGTTTAAAGTTTTTAGGCATGAAAATAATTCTAACAAATTATTCCTATCATTGCTTGTGGAGCAAATAGCCAAATCGATTTTTCTAATTTCTCAAATTAGCCGCGTTAAATTTATCCACATTTTCCGCTGTTATTTTTATAGGGGTGGGATTTACAAGGCCGTTCTTGATATATTTTTTTAACGCGTATTTGGGTATGGTGGCATTGGGGTTTATTATTCCCCCCAGTAAGTTGATTTTTATTTGTTGTTTTTTTGGGAGGATGGAATTATATATTTTTATCGGAATTGTTGTGCAACTATTGGTGAAGGTGTGATACATTTCTTTAGAAGTATTACTCTTTGATATTCTTTCAATCACTTTTTCAAGGACTTGAAATTCCTGTTCTTTTGTTAAGTTCATTGTGTGAAGAAATAAATTATTGTCCTCTTTGTAAATTGTGTAGTCCGCGTAATCTTTAAGGGAGGTGGCTTTAAATATCAGAGGATAGCGGTCTTTCATGCCATCTGTCGGACTATAACCGGGAAATTCTCTATACCATCCTTCAGCTCCTATTGTAAGAGCTATACCGTCTTTACCTTTTGAATTTACAAAACCGCCGGGTTTAAAAACAAAGATAAACAAGGTATGTCCCGTTTCACAGTCTTTAGCGCCATAATAAACTTTATCGAGCAATTTGGGATTTATATAGACTGTTTCCCATCTGGTTTCATCTTTAGAGGTGTATCCCCATCGGGTGTTTTGAATTTCAATTAAATCATTGGTATTAGAGGCTATAATGGCGGGTCTTTGATGTTTTGTAAAAGGAGAATTGGCATCCCAGCCAAAAAAGGCATTATAATATGTTTCCACATTATCGCCTTTGGTTTCTTCCATTTGAGGAAGAGGAATAGCCAAATCTTGGTTTTGAATTTCATTAATATTTATATCGGTGGAAAATATTGGATTTTCATTATTGGCGAAAAGTGTCAGGGTGTTGCCGATTAAAGCGAGAATAAAGATGGCGAGTATAAATTGTTTTTTCATTTAAGGTTCCTTTGTATTAAATATAGTATAGATACGCGCGCCTATTTCAATAAGAGCCTTTGGTCCCGATATTTAATGGAAAAAGGCCCAGTCCCTTATGGGCCCATACTTTGTATAATTGAATTATAATTTAAATATGGAAGTTGAAAAGTGAGGAAAAAAATGAAAGACAAAGTTATGACAGTTCTTGAGAAAATAAAACCCATTCTTGCCGCTGATGGCGGTTCGGTTGAACTTATAGATGTGGATGAGACAACCGGCATAGTTAAGGTTAAACTTACGGGCGCTTGCGGCAGTTGTCCTTTTTCGGCCATGACACTTAAAGGCGTGGTTGAAAAAATGATTAAAGAAGCCATACCGGAAGTTAAAGAAGTTGTTATGGGCTAAAGCCCATTAGAGATAATCCCGCTTATAGCGGGACTGTTCTCCCGATACAGTTCTATTTAGCTTTCCAGTTTTTGAACTTCCCGGCATTTCTTAGCGGAACTTTTATTTATATATCTTTTTAACGGGGTAAACTTAGCATTAAAACTTTATATGCCATCCGTAAATCTTCATACTCATAGCTCGTTCTCAGATGGAACGCTCGCGCCTTGCGATGTTTTGAAAAGAGCCCAAGCGGCAGGCGTTGAGTTTTTTTCAATTACCGATCATGACACCGTTGATAATTGGAAAAGTTCGGAATATTCTTTAAGTGATTATAAATTAAAAATTGTGCGCGGCACGGAGATAAGCACCAGTTTTCATGATAATCTTCATATGCTGGGATTTGGTATTGATATTGAGGATGAAAATTTTCTTTCAAAATTAACGGAGTATAAGAATAGGCGAATTAAAAGAGTGGAAAAAGTAGTGGAGATTTTAAAAGATCTTGGTATGGATATTTCTCTTGAGGAATTATCCATTAAAGATAATTTTAGTTATGGCAGGCCGCATATAGCCGATTGTCTTATAAAAAAACATATAGTCAGAAACCGCAAAGAAGCTTTCCAAAAATATTTGGGTTATGAAAAACCGGCTTATGTTCCATCCACCGGGCCTTCGATTGAAGAGAGTATAAAAATTATAAAAGATGCCGGCGGTTATGCCGTTTTGGCTCATCCCGGCGCGGTTAAAAATCTCATTAATTTAGAGGAATTTAAGGAAATGGGTTTGGATGGTATTGAAGCTTTTTATCCGACGCATTCAGGTTCGGCCATAAGATATTTTATTGAAGAGGCTAAAAAATTATCATTGTTTATTACGGCGGGAAGCGATTATCACGGCCCCGGAAGCGGCAGAGACTCCTTAACCGGTTTTGATATTGAAGAATCTTTAATGGGCAAATTAAGGGAGAGATTTCTGTGACCCTACCACCTGCTTGCGAAGCATGTTTTTATAATGGCGCTTATAGCGCCAAAGCAGGTGGTAGGGTGACCCCAACTTCCTTTTATAAATCTTTGATTCGTATTTTGATAATGGAGCCAAAGCAGGTGGTAGTGTGAAAATTATTTCTCACAGAGGCGCGTCCGCTTATGCTCCCGAAAATACTTTAGAGGCTTTTAAGCTCGCGGTTAAAATGGGTTCTAAAGATTTTGAATTTGATATTCATCTGACGAAAGATAAAGTTCCCGTTGTGCATCATGATTTTCATCTGCTTAGAACCGCGGGAGTGAAAGCTGAAATAGCGGATTTAAATTATGCCGATTTAAAGAAGATAAATGTAGCAAGGCATTTTTCCGAAGATTATAAGTTTCAATATATCCCGAGAGTGGAAGAAGTTTTGGAAATAATATCTCCCGTGGCTGATTTTATTAATTTTGAAATTAAAAACGACAATAACGCTTATGGAGGCATTGAAAAAATAATTACGGATTTTATCCGCTTAAAAAAAGATGTTTTTGAAAAAGCCGTTGTTTCATGTTTTGATTATCCCACCGCGAAAAGGATAAGATTATGTGATAAGGAAGTTAAAATGGGATATCTTGGTCATAGCCTTACAAATCTGCTTTTACCTATAGCGCTTAAAAAAGCAAAGGAGATTGAAGCTTCCAGTTTTCATATTAATTTCAAGATAGCTTTTAAGATGAATATATCCAAACTTCATCAAGCGGGACTTAAAGTTTATGCTTATACGGTGGATGATTTTAAAGATGTATTGAGAATGAAAGAAAACGGCGCGGACGGAATATTTACCAATTATCCCGATATAATATGAAGAGAGAGTAGAAATTAGAGAGCAGAAAGCAGAGAGTAGTGAACAGAAAAAAAGCACAGAGGCATAAAGTTATGGAAAAATTTACTGAAACTGAAATTAATCAGGAAGCAAAACGGCTTATATCTTTGGGTTTAAGCCAAAGTTGCGTGTCACAGCCCTTAAAAGAAATTGCCGAACTTACTCTTAAAATTAATAATTTAAAAAAAGAAAAAAATGCCGTTATCTGCGCCCATGTTTATCAATTGCCGGAAGTTATTTTAGGCATAGGCAGTGTGATAGGAGATTCTTATAAACTCGCGGCCGATACCATTGAAACTCAAGCCGAAAATATAATTTTTTGCGGAGTTCATTTTATGGCTGAAACGGCCAAAATTTTAAATCCCGAAAAAAAAGTTTATATTCCGTCAAAAAACGCCGGTTGTACCTTGGCTGAAAGCATAAAAGCCGAAGATGTTAAAAAACTAAAACTTCAATATCCAAATTCTCCCGTTGTCACTTATATCAATACAACCGCCGATGTGAAGGCCGAGTCCGATTGTATTGTTACAAGCGCGAATGCCGAAAAGATTTTAAGAAAGATGTATCAGAAGCATGAAAGAATTATTTTTACTCCCGATAGATTTATGGGCGCTAATTTTGCCAAAGTTCTCGGTAAGACAATCGGCAAGGATATGATTTTATGGGACGGCACTTGCGTGGTGCATGAAAAATTTGATGCCAGAACAATTAAAATATACAGAGATAAATATCCCGGCCTTGCCGTTTTGGCTCACGCGGAATGTCCGCCGGAACTTATTGATGAAGTTGATTTCGCGGGCGGAACGGGCACTATGATGAAATATGTGGAGAACACTAATGCCGCCGCCTATCTTTTGATAACCGAATGCGGTTTTGGCGAGCTGGCGAAAATGAAATTTCCGGAGAAAAATTTTATAGCAATGTGCAGATTATGTCCTTATATGAAATCCATAACCTTAAATAATGTTTTGGATGTTCTTGAAAATCCCTCTAAAGAGTTTGAAGTTAATGTTCCCGCCGATATAGCAAGGAAAGCCAAAAAATCCATAGATATGATGTTCGAGTTGGCGGCATAAAAATCCTTCGGTGTTTTTTGAAAGGGGTCTGTCAGTAAGTTTACCAGCAGGGCGGGGTCTCCGAGAGGTCGCCCCTATGTCTCTCACCCTCCTATAAGCACAAGTCGGGTTCCGAACATCCCTGCTCGGCAAATCTTACTGCCACCTTTTTATTTTTATTTACTTAGATGTGTCCCGCCCACCCTAATTAAGATACAGCCGAATTGCCCAGTTTAAATTGAGGAGAGTTTTATTTACACAAAAAATTTAAAGATATAGTGTTTGAATTGGAGAGATAAAATAAAGAATAAAAAATGCGAAAGGGATGGCTGTTTATTTGCCATCCCTTTCGCTTATATATTTGCGTCGGGTTTATAGAATTTTGATTAGACCTGAGCCACTATACCGTCCGCGTTAGCCGCATCGGGCAATATATTGTTTTTAGTCAGATATGTTCCGTCTAAAAATCTGCTTTCCGTTTTGTACACATTGCCGGAATCGTCAATCCTTAAAGCCTGTCCCCAGCCTAAATCAAGCCCTGACAGAGAATTTCCGTTGACCACCACATGGCCGCCTTGTACTGAATAAAGGTTTCCATGCGCGTCAATTTTGAAATCTCTTACATTTCCTCTCGGAACATCTTCTACAGGGCTGTCCCATGTATGCCAGTGTCCTTCACTGCCGTCCAACAGTTTTCTATTGCCGTATGAGCCTTCCTCAAAAACATTTCCTTTAAACAGGGTAAACACCTTTCCGTCAGCATCCACGCTGAATTTGTCTACGCCGTCTCTGTCTACATGAGTAGTCGTGTAAAATTCGGTATGAGAGTATTCTCCGTCAATGTCTCTCACTGTTCTTGAATGAAACTCGGTGCGGATATCCACTTCGGCGGGCACACGGGCCGCAACCTCTTGTTTCTTTGTGGCGGGATCCACCACAACTATGATATCCTCTGCATTTTTGGCGTATCGCGCGTATACTTTATCGTCCGCGCCCGCTTGTATTGTCCTTAATGACGCGTCGCTAAAAATACTGTGGCTGAAAGTTGTTACATATTGTCCATCACGGTAGACCTTTCTCCTATCATTGGTGTATAAATGATCCTGTCCGTCCGAGCCTTTAATTACCTGCAGATTAGAAGCGTTTTTGGTTTTTAAAACCGTTTCCCATTCGCCCACATATTCCCCTTGCGCGTTCCACATACATCCTTCCTCATCAGGCATGGATTTCTGGATGGAGCGTCTGGAATCCCAGAATTTCCACCAAGGAGCGTCTTTAACAACACGGTACATATTGCCGTCGGGCGAGGTTACGAGATTATTAAGATTTTTCTGTTTGACTCCCTGTTTGTCTGATATTTTGATCAATGGCGGAGGAGCCATGGTCTTGGTCGCGGCCGGTTTAGCCTGTGTTATCACCGTGTCCGCAGATAATGGATCCGGAGAATCCAATTCCACCACATTGTTTCCATTTAACCCGCCGATGCCGCTATTATTGTTGCCGTCAAAAACATAATCCTGAATCTTTTTATTTGAGCCTACTCCATTATCTATGGACATTACCTCCATAGCGTCAATGTCCGTTCTTATATTGGCTGTGGAAACAACTACGGCTTTAGATTCGTTTACAAAAGCTCCGGCTGATATCATTAAACCGCATATCCCGGAAGCGAAAATTTTTAGTATTTTGGCCATAAAATATTTCTCCTTACTTAGGTAATTCAGGGGATATTCCCCCCCTTATGATATTAATATAATTGACAGACACCCTTCAAAGTCGAAGGACCTATCTCCTCCTAGGTCTAAAGGGTATAAATCCTTCGATATTTTTTTTGATTATTGCTGTTTATTTGTTTTTTTGAGCAAGGACTATAAGTCTATTGGTTTTAATTGAAAGTTTTTTTCCATCAAACCCTCCCCAGAATCTTAGAGGTTTAAAACCGGCTTTTTTAAGCGCGGCGCTTAAAGTTTGTTTATTGTAGAGGCGTGTGAAAAAAGTATTTTCAATGCATTGGTTTTTTGAAACTTTTATCCAGCGATTGTTTATTCCTTTCTTGTCTTTAGTGAATTCATGTTCTTGAAGAAGGAAGACTCCTTTCTTAATTTCAAGCCAATCAGTTTTTTTGAAATTATTAATTATAAAATCGCTGTTTATTACATCTATCAAAAACAGGCCTTTGGGTTTAAGAGCTTTATTAACTCCTTTTAAAACCTTTATATCATCTGAAAATTTTGGAAAATAACCAAAACTTGTAAACATGTTTAGAGCTGCGTCAAATTCATCTTTAAATTTTAATTTACGCATATCGCCGCAAATAAGGTTTATATCCAGTTTTAATTTTTTGGCTTTAGCTTTAGCTTCTTTTAAATATTCTTTTGAAAAATCATAACCGGTGACAATAAATCCTTTTTTGACAAGCAAAAGTGAATGTCTTGCCGGACCGCAGCATAAATCCAGTATTGTGGAATTCTTTTTAAGTTTCAGCTGCTTTAATATAAAACGGACTTCAAAAGGGGCTCTTTCAATGGCCACCGGGGATGCGGGATTGTAAAATGAGTTTTGAAAAAAATCCTTATGCCATTCATTTTTAATTTTCATTGGTTTCCTGTGGCCTAAAGCCTGTTGCCTATCTGAAGCCTTAGCTTCAGATGATTACTCCCATTCAATGGTAGACGGGGGCTTTGAAGTAATATCATAAACAATTCTGTTTATGCCTTTAACTTCACTTACTATCCGGGAGGATATTTTTTGCATAAGTTCATAAGGAAGCTTGGACCAGTCCGCTGTCATGCCGTCCACGCTTTCAACGCAGCGCACGGCTATCGTATTTTCATAGGAGCGTTCATCGCCCATAACGCCTACGGATTTAACGGGCAGCAGGACGCAGAAAGCCTGCCAAATTTTGTCATACCAGCCGAATTTCTTTATTTCATCGCGCATGATTTTATCGGCTTTTTTTAATATATTTATTCGTTCTTGCGTGATATCGCCTATAATTCTTATGGCAAGGCCCGGACCGGGAAAGGGATGTTGCATTAAAAGTTCTTCCGGCATTTTCATGGAGCGGCCCAACTCTCTTACTTCGTCTTTAAAGAGAAATTTCAAGGGTTCTATTAATTTTAATTTCATTTTCTTAGGCAAGCCGCCGACATTATGATGGCTTTTGATAACCGCCGAAGGGCCTTTAACGGAAACGGATTCAATGATATCGGGATAAAGAGTTCCTTGGAGCAAAAAGCCCGCGTTTTTAATTTTTTTTGATTCTTTGTCAAAAACCTCTATAAAGGTTTTTCCTATTATTTTTCGTTTTCTTTCAGGAGATGATACCCCTTTAAGTTTTGAAAGAAATAATTTTGAAGCATCCACTATTTTAAGATTGAATTTGTATTTCTTATTAAAGACAGCGCGCATTCTCTCTTTATCGCCGGTTCTCAATAGTCCTGTATCCACAAAAATACAATAAAGTTTTTTGCCTATGGCTTTGCTTACTATAACGGAGGCAACCGAAGAATCCACTCCTCCGGAAAGGCCGCAGATAACGGAGCTGTTTTTCGCGTCTTTTTTTATATCGGCTATCGTTTCATTTAAGAAAGAAGCGGGAGACCATTGGTCTTTATAAAGGCATATCTTATGAGCGAAGTTTTTTAATATTTTAAGGCCGTAATCGGTATGATGAACTTCAGGATGGAATTGCAAAGCATAAAGCTTTTCCTTTTCATTTTCAAAACCGGCTATTTTAATATCCGATGTGTTTGCCGATTTTTTAAAGCCCTTAGGCATTTTCTTTACTTCATCGCCATGGCTCATCCATACTTTTATTTTTTCCGGAACGCCGTTGAAAAGCGGGGATTTTTTAGAGGTTTTCAATATGCTAAAGCCGTATTCCCGTTTTTTTGACTTAATAACTTTTCCTCCGCGATCATGGCTTATAAGCTGCATGCCATAGCATATTCCCAGAATAGGCAGGCCCAATTCAAATATTTTAGGGTCTACCTTTGGAGAATTTTTCGCGTAAATACTGGAGGGGCCGCCGGAAAGAATAATTCCTTTAAGCTCTTTGGATGTGATTTCTTCCAACTTTGTTGAGCAGGGAAGTATTTCACAATAAACTTTCAGCTGGCGCAGGCGCCTGGCTATAAGTTGAGTGTATTGGCTGCCAAAATCCAGGATTAATATTTGATTCATAGTTTAATAGTGTTTATTTTGTTTTACCCATGCCGACAGCTTGCGCTCTTTGCAGGAGCTTGCCTTCGCTTTTTATAGACGGTGCAATCACAATCTGAGCGAGCTGCATTTCTTTTATATTATGGCAACCCAAAGCGCCCATGGATGTTCTCAAGGCTCCAACCATATTCTGACTGCCGTCATCAACTTTTGCCGGTCCAAACAAAATTTCTTTCAAAGTTCCGGTAGTTCCAACATGCACCCTGGTGCCTCGCGGAAGATTTTGATGGGGAGTCGCCATGCCCCAATGGAAGCCCTGTCCCGGAGCTTCTTTCGCTTTGGCAAAAGGAGATCCTATCATTACGGCATCCGCTCCCGAAGCTATCGCTTTACAAACATCTCCGCCGGTTATCATTCCGCCGTCGGTGATTATGGGCACATATTTTCCCGTCTTTTTAAAATAAAAATCTCTGGCCGCGGCGCAATCTACGGTAGTTGTTACTTGAGGCACTCCTATGCCCAAAACGCCTCTTGTAGTGCAAGCCGCTCCCGGTCCGACTCCGACCAGCAATCCGCTAACGCCTGTTTCCATAAGTTCAAGGGCTACTCTATAGGTTACGCAATTTCCCATTAAAACAGGTATTTTCATATCTTTTACGAATTTGGCTATATCCAAAGCCTTTTGTTTTTTTGATTCAAATTTTATGGTGATTACCGTGGATTGAACCACAAACATATCGGCGCCGGCGTCTCTCGCTATGGGCCCGAATTCAGCCGCGTTTTGAGGCACGCAGGATACCACGCATTGAACTTTGGCTTTTTTAATTTCCTTTACTCTTTTAGCTATAAGTTTCTTTTGTATCGGGGCTCTATAAATTTTTTGAAATAATGCCGTCACTTTTTCAGGAGGACAGTCTAACATGCTTTTTACCACTTCGGCGGGGTTATCGTATCTTGTGCTTATTCCGTCAAGATTTAGCACGCCTAAGCCGCCCAGTTTTCCCATGGCGATGGCAAATTCAACTCCGACCACGCCGTCCATGGCTGAGGCTAAAAAAGGTATTTTAAGTTTCTTTTTGGCTATCTCAAGGGAAACATCGGTATCATCAGGATCAACGGCTATATTTCCGGGTACAAGAGCTATTTCGTCAAAACCGTAGGTTTGTCTCGCTTCTCTGTTGCGGCCAATAAAATAGGACATTTGCGCCTCCTAAAGGAATTTAAAAGACTATCTTAATTAAGATTGTAACATATTACTTTTAGGGAAGTCTTTTTCTTAAAATAACACTCAAAATACAGATGGTTTTTTATGCGTGATTAAAAAATTATTTCATTAGAGAAAGTTCTTTTTTTGCCAGTTTAATTACTTCCGGCGGCAGGGACTTCTGCTCTTCGATTTTTAAATAATGATTTCGCGCTGAATTTTTATTATTTGATAAAAGATACAGACCGGCAAGATTAATTCTCGCTTGATAGAAAAGGGGATTTATCTTTAGCGACTTTTTAAAGTCCTCAATGGCCAACTCTTTCTTTCCCGAAAATCTTAAAACAACTCCTCTATTATTATAAAGTTCAGGATTATTGCTTTGGTTTTTGATTGTTTTATCCAATATTAAAAGGGCTTCTTTATATTCGCCCAATTGCTGTAAAATAAGACATATATCCATTGTTTCATTGGTGGTTTTATTTTTCTTCTTTTGAGCGTATTTAAGAAGTTTTTTCGCTTTTTCCGGTTCATTGATTGATATTAAATACCATGAACCCTTCAAGAGGGCATAAGTGTTTTTTGATACTTTATCATTGGCGGATTTAACTATTGTATTTTTGTTTTCATCGGAAACGAGGTTAAAGTTTAATCTATAATGAATAAATTCATATAAGATATTGTCAGGGTAAATCGAAGATATTTTTTTAGCCTGTTCAAGTTGAGAATCATTATCCGGGCCTATTTCAATTAATTTTACAGTTTCTTTTAATTCTTCATAATTTATATCGGCCATATTGGGATGAAAAGTGTTTACCAAATATTGTGTATCATCTTTTTTAGCGATATCCGATATTATCTCATTCATCACTGATAGCGGTTCCAGAGCGGATGAGAAAGGTTTTTTATTCGCCATTTTAACAAGATAGCCCAAATGATTAATCAGTAAATTTCCGCGCTCCAATGGTGGCCGATAGAAGAAAGATTAAAAATAATTTCAAATTTTAAAAAAATCACTCCATATAGTGAAGAAAAAAATGCCATGTCTTTATATGATGCGGCAATCGGCAAATCGGACCGCGGAAATTTACTGATTAATCATTTGGGCTATCTTGTTAAAATGGCGAATAAAAAACCTTTCTCATCCGCTCTGG
>DAOWCC010000258.1 GCA_030639665.1 Elusimicrobiota bacterium
GGCTTGGTCAATTATCTTTTTGTTTGCTGAGATAAATTTTGGATGGTGGCGGAATTTTTGTCTTCAGAGCGTTTTTTATAAGTTTTATAAAGAGTTTCCCAAGAAGGATGTTCCTCGTTGGCGCGGGCATTGGAAGACGCTCTTTTAAGTTTTTCAACAAGCGATTTTATTTCATTGTCTTTTTTTTGCAATTCATTTTCAAAACGCCTTTTTTCAGCGGAATGCTGATGTCTCATGTTTTTTACTTCATTTTCAAAATGGTGATTTTTTCTTAGAGTCTTTTCCAGTATGGGTTTTAAAACTCTTGTTTCATCGCTTATGGAAGCGGGCGCCGCCGGTATAACTCTGGTATACGCGGCCAGAAAAGGTTGGAAAGCGGGTTCAAGGTAAGCTTCGCGCCATTGTCCGAGGGATGATTCGGGGCAGACCAGAGAGCTTTTATTAAATCCCGGAATCTGCGCGAGTTCCTTTGGATAAAAAGGTCCTCTGATGCTTCTCTTTATATAGGCATAGTATTTTGAAATTCGTTCCATGACAAAATAAATGATACTAAAGGTATGTTACAAATAAATTACAGAAATCAATTATTTATATTGTTTAGAATATTCTTTTGGTTTACGGGCTGTATAATGCCGTTTTCGGTAATCAGGGCGGTAATAAGCGAGGCGGGAGTCATGTCAAAGGCGGGGTGTCTTACTTTAACTCCTTTCGGGGCTATTCTTTGTTTTTTAATGAAAATCACTTCTTTTTCCCCTCTTTCTTCTATTTCAATTTCTTTTCCGGTTTTAAGTTTTAAATCTATGGTTGGCACGGGCGCCGCCACATAAAAAGGAATTTTATGATATTTAGCCAAGATGGCAAGCGCGTAAGTTCCTATTTTATTCGCGGTATCGCCGTTTGCCGCTATCCTGTCGGCGCCGACTATTATGGCATTTACATTACTGGTTTTAATGATATGAGCGGCCATATTGTCGCAGATAAGCGCGCTTGGCACTTTTTCCTTCATAAGCTCCCAGATGGTTAATCTTGAGCCTTGGAGATAAGGCCTTGTTTCGCAGGCATAAGCGTATTTTATTTTTCCTTTCTTATGCGCCGCTGTTATCACTCCAACGGATGTTCCCATGCCCATAGTAGCCAGCGCGCCGGCATTGCAATGAGTTATGACAACCGAATTTTTGTTTAGAAGTTTCGCGCCGTAATTTGACATAACCACAGTTGAGTCAATATCTTCTTTGGTTATTTTATTGGCGTCGTTTTCGATTAGCTTTATAAGCTTGGCGTAGATTTTTTTATTAAAGGGCTTATTTTTATTTTTGGCGATAAAATCCAGAGTTATTTTGTGTAGTCTATCCACGGCATAAAAAAGCGCTAAAGCTGTAGGCCGGGATTTTTTCAAAACAGCCGCGGCTTTATTTGTTTGTTTTAAAAGTTTAGTCCATGACGCGGGTTTATTAAAACGCAAATCAATAGCATAACCGAAAGCCGCGCCGCAGCCTATTAAAGGCGCGCCTCTCAAAACCATGTCTTTTATGGCTTTTGCCGTCTGGGCGGCATTTTTAGCTTTTACATAAAAAATCTTGTCAGGCAATAATCTCTGGTCAAGAAATTTCACGAATGGAGGTTGATATATCGCTCTTTTGGGAATCATAATCAAACAGCGTTACAGCTCGGCAGTGAAACAGCGATGCAGTAACAGCAAAAACAAATCACAAACAAATTCAAACTAACAAAACATATACGGCTAATAGCGCGGTAGCGCTACAGTACGGCAGTATTGCGGCGCAATAGCATGGCACAGTTCAGTAGAAAACAAAAAATATTTTTGCTTATTGCCGTTTTTTTTGTGACCTGTAGCCTGTAGTCTGTTGCCTATGACCTGTCACAAGACAGGTCATTACGGTATTGAATCTAAAAGATTTCTGAGTTCTTCTTCTGTTTTGCCCGTAATTTCAACCGTTTTTTCTCTGCCTTTGGCGCCTCTTATTATATTGACCATCTTTAGAGGAACTTCAAAAAATTCAGCAAGGTAGTTCACTAAAATATCATTTATTTTAGGATCGGTA
>DAOWCC010000187.1 GCA_030639665.1 Elusimicrobiota bacterium
ACGCGAAATGAACCGTCAAGAAATCTTGAAATGGTCTTTTCTTTAGTGGGTGATTCCACTATAACGAGGTATTTTTCCGATCCTGTTGCTTTTTTAGTTGTTGTTTTTTTAGTAGCCATAAGTTTCCTATTGTATTTAATTTTGAAAAAAAAGACACCTTTTATTTTAGAAATCAAACAAAATAAATTAATTTAAAATCAATGATTCTCTATATTTACCGTCGGACATTTCTATCAAACCCGCGGTTTCAAGCTCAAAAACGGCGGCGGAGACGTCAGGCACCGAACACTTGGCTTTATGGATAAGAGCGTCCATAAGAATACCGTTTTCCGTTTTCACAATCATTTCATAAATTTCTCTATCAAGTTTATTTAATTTTTCAATCTTTAATTCTTTATTCTTATCCGATCCGGTTTTTATCTTTCCCGGATTTAAATTTAAATTGCCAAGAGCCTCGGGTGGCAGGCTCAATATTATATCCATAGCCGTTTCGCATAAGCCCGCGCCTTCCTTTATAAGCTTATTGGGACCCTCGCTCATTTCACTATCGATAGGACCGGGAACCGCTAAAATCTCCCTGCCCTGTTCAAGAGCCGATTTTGCCGTAATCAAAGAGCCTGATCTATAACTTCCCTCAATAACCACGGTGGAATAAGAAAGCCCCGATATAATTCTGTTTCTCCGGGGAAAATGCTGAGGCAAAGGTTGAGTCGCCATGGGAAATTCCGAAATTAAAGCTCCGCCTGTTTCAATAATTTTTTCCGAAAGTTTTTTATTTTCACGGGGATATAAAACATTAAGTCCCGCTCCCAAAACGGCTAAAGTATTGCCATTGCTTCGGACAACCGAATCATGAGCCGCGGAATCTATGCCGCGAGCGAGGCCCGAGACAACCGTAATATGATTAAGAGCGATATCCCTTGAAAGCTTGGCGCAAACTTTGACGCCGTAAGCGGTGGGTTTTCTCGCTCCGACTATCGCTATCGCGACTTTTGGTTTTATCTCGCCTTTAACATAAAGCATAAGCGGAGGATCATAAATTTCCCTAAGCAATTGGGGATAATCCTCATCTTCAAAAAAAATCAATTTCGCGCCGGATTTTTCAACCAAGGCCATTTCTTCATCCGGCTTACAATTTAAAGCCTTATCAAAGAGCTTGGAGGCGGTGTCAAAAGACAAACCGCCTTCAACAACGAGTTCTCTCGGAGATTTTTTAAGTATTTCAGAGGCGCTGCCGTATATCTCCAAAAACCGCCAAATCCAATCGGTTCTCAAAAAGAAAAAAGAATTAAGCCTTATTCTTGAAAGCTTTTCTTCATCCGATAGATTTTTATTCATAAATCGACCTTCTATTTCTTAACTATCATGCCTTTCATTATAGAGCTGTTTGCCTGAACGACCACGGCTTTTACCATTCTTTTATTAACCTCTATAACTTCGACAATGCCCACTTTCTGAATTTTATTGCCTTTAAAGTTTCCATTCTCATCATGCACTTTCGCGCCGAATTTATAAATGCTGAGGATATGCCCTATTGAAGCGCTCTTTGAGAATTTCATTTTTATCTTAACGATGTCTCCGCCAAAAGCGAGAGAATCTTCCTCTCTCTTATCTTCCTTCCCTATAACAAAGCCTTCTCCCGACCAATTCTTATCCGCCAAGTCGGTTTCAAGCATAGTGTTCCATTCCATTTGATCTTCGGGCATTTCTTCCGATAAAGACGGAATTTTAAAAGTTCTCGGCTTTTTAACTTCAACTATAACTTCTTCAACAATTTCTTCGGGTTCATCCTGAATGGCGATTTCCTCAACCGCTGCAGTTTTCACTTCTATTTCGTGAATCTCCACAATCTTGGCAATCGGTTTAAATTTTGGAACAATTTTTTCTTTTATGCCGGGTATAAGAAATCCCTCTTCAGGATAAATTAAATCGGGATTTTTAATCGCGTCAATATTGGCATTATAAATTATTCCCCATTTGAAAGGATCCGCGTAATATTTTCCGGCCAAATCCCATAAGGTATCCCCTTTTATTACATGATGCCTTTTATCCACTTCAATGCCTTTTTTTTCTTTAACGGCATTGTCATTTACAACCGTGGCGGTATCGGTTTTAACGGTATCATCGCCAATTAACTTCAATACATCGGCGTAAACAAATCCGCCCATGGATAAAACAAAAATACTGATTGATAATATTAATCTCATGTTTTAATCTCCTTTTTGCGAACACTCAAGCATATAAGTTGTTTCTGCTCTCTGCTTTCTCTTCTCTGATTTCTATCAGTATTTAAGCGCCACATCTCCGGCTTTATCCAGTATCCTATACTGAACCGCTTCCATTATATGCTCTTTTTTCAAATCTTGCGAACCTTCCAAATCGGCTATGGTTCTTGAAACTTTTAAAATTTTATCCAAACTTCTAGCGGAAAAACCAAATTTATTCATGGCTATTTCAAGTATTCTATCCGCGCTTTCGGGAATCTTGCAATGCTCTTTCATCTCGCCGATGGACATAAATGAATTAGCCGAGGTTTTAGAGCCGTTAAATCTCTTCTTCTGAATATCTATCGCTCTTATAACTCTGTCTTTTATATCAAACGATTTCTCCGCCGCGGGCAAACTTGCCCATTCGTCATATTTTATCGGAGATAATTGAATATGCATATCTATTCTATCCAATATGGGGCCCGATATTTTGGAACGATATTTATGAACCTGAGCGGGAGTGCAAGAACATTCCTTAGTGGGATGAGAAAGATAACCGCAGGGACAAGGATTCATGGCCGCGATTAATAAAAATTTAGAGGGATAAACAATACTTTCTTTGACTCTGGCGACCGTTATTTCTTTGGACTCCAAAGGCTCTCTTAAAGATTCTATGGCGGATCTTGAAAATTCGGAAAATTCGTCTAAAAATAAAACTCCATAGTGCGCCAGTGACGCTTCTCCCGGACGGGGATTGGACCCGCCGCCTATAAGAGCGGCATTTGAAATGGTATGGTGAGGATCTCTAAAAGGCCTTAAGCTCATAAGTTTGGAAGATTTTATCAAGCCTGAAACTGAATATATTTTTGTAACTTCAAGGCATTCTTCATAACTTAAAGACGGCAAGATGGACGGAAACCGTTTTGAAAGCATGCTTTTGCCCGAGCCCGGAGGACCGACCATAATCACATTATGAAAGCCAGCCGCGGCTATTTCAAGAGCGCGCTTGGCAAAAGCCTGACTCTTAACTTCGCTGAAATCCCCCCGATACCGCGCTTTTTGAACTTCTTCGCTTTTTTGGCAAACTTCAAGTTCTTCCTCGCCGTTTAAATAGTTCACTATATCTTTAACTGAATTCGCTTTAAGGGCGTTTATTTTTGCCGCCGCCGCTTCTTCGCTGTTTGCCGACGGAACAATAATGTTTTTTACTTTGGATTTTTCATTTTTAAGCGCCATAATCATAGGCAAAACGCCAGACACCGGCCTTAAACTTCCGTCAAGCGCGAGTTCTCCGATAAAAGCGGTGTTTTTTATTTTATCATCAGCGCTTTTTTTTATTTTTCCGCACGCGCTCAAAACACCCAAAGCCATTGGCAAATCAAAATGAGTTCCGGCTTTTTTAATTTCCGCGGGAGCGAGATTTACGGTAATCTTCTTTACGGGAAAATCAAAACCCGAATTTCTGACAGCGGCTATAACTCTGTTTTTAGACTCTTTTATTCCGGTATCTGGCAAGCCGACAACGGAATAGGAAGGCAAACCGGAAGCGATATCCACTTCCACGCTCACGATAAAACCGTCTATGCCTTTAAGCCCTAAACTCCAGAATTTTGATAACATCGTTCCTCTTTAGTTAGAAATCAGATATCAGATAGGAGAAATCAGAATTGTAAGGAATTTCCCTATTTATCTGCTCTCTGCTCTCTAATTTCTTATTTCTATTATTTTCCCATCCTGCATATATCTTTTTTCTTCGGAGAAGCGCCGCCCGAGCGAGTTATATTGGCAATGGAACAATCGCCAGACTGGCCGCAATATCTTATAACTCTGGCCTCGCCTATATACTTCTCTCTATGGCCTATGACAAGATTTGAACTCGGATCTCTTATCGCCGCGCCTTGGTGATAGCATTTCATTTTCGTTCCTATTTTTATGCCCGACTCTTGTCCAGCGTTAAGATAGATCTCATTTTCATAAG